>JAYVMH010000328.1:0-32050 GCA_043759015.1 Actinomycetota bacterium | reverse complement strand
CAGCGCGGGTTGTGAGTTGGGAACGCCGTCGAACACCGACGACCGTTGCTTCTCCTCGCGCTTGATGGCGTCCCAGTTGGCGACGACCGTGTCCGCGTCGTCGGCCACCACGTCGGCGAACACGTGCGGATGGCGGCGGACGAGCTTGTCGTGCACCCCCTTGGCGACATCGGCCATCGTGAATCGTCCCTCTTGCTCTGCGATCGTGGCGTGGAACTCGATCTGGTACAGCAGATCGCCCAGCTCCTCGATCAGCGCGTCGTCGGTGGTCGGGTCGTCGGGGTCCAGCGCCTCCAGTGCGTCCACGACCTCGTAGGTCTCCTCGAGGAGGTAGCGGATCAACGAGTGGTGCGTCTGCTCCCGGTCCCATGGACATTGCTCGCGCAGCGTGCGCGAGAGCTGATGGAAGCGCACGAGCTCGGCGCCCACGGGTGCGGCGAGGTGGCGGATGTAGATCGAGGTGAGATGGTCGGCCTCGACCGTGCGGTCGAGCTCGGCCCAGGTGGTGTGTGTGATGAGTTCCTCGGGTGTTCCCAGGCGCTGCAGCACCACCACGGCCTCGTCGCCGTCCGCAGACTCCACGGCGAGCTTGATGTCGCTGAGCACCCAGTTGGCGTGCGTGTGGGCGACGAGCATCGGACCCGGGTTGCCGGCCGCGGCCGTGGCGAACTCGTGGCCGTCGACGAGCGTGACGCCTGCTTCGATCGGGTCGATGCCGAGCCGGGCGTAGGCGAGATCGAGGAACGACATCGCGGGGTGGACGTCGCAGACGATTCGAGGGTCGCTGCGCAGCGTGCGAACGGTCCGTTCGAGGACCAGCGGCGAACCCGGCACCGCGTAGAGGACCTCGCCATGTTCGTTCGCGGCGAGTACGAGACGATCGGCGATCTCGCCATACACGTCGCCGAACGTGTCGGCGCGCTCGTAGACGTCGTCGAACGTCGTCGCACCGGGCACGAGGTGGGCGCTCGGGTGGCGAGCGGTGCGGACGAATCGATGCGGGATCCGCTCGATCAGCGCGAGCGTGTTGAGGGTGACGTACTCGTCGCCGCCGGGCCCGAGGCCCACCACGACGACGGTCGGCACGTCAGCTCTGTTCCAGCGCGACGACCGTCAACGACTTCGTGTCCCAGTGGCCGTAGAGCGGGCTGACGTACACCTTGGACGAGCCGAGGCGGTCCTTCACCACCACGCCGATCTCGGGCTGCACGATCGCAGCCTTGTCGGCCTGCCCGAGCTCGTCGAACGGGCGCAGGAGGATGATCACCTTGCTGCTCGTGAGGTCGACCGTCGTCGGCGTGCCGGGCGTCGCGCCGGCCGTCTTCATCGCGGTCACCAACGCCGGGTTGAAACCCGTGGGAGCGAGGCAGCTGGCGCCGTTCTGGTCCTGGATCAGCCCGCCCGACTGGGCGATGTTGGCGTCGCTCGAGTACTTCCTCGCGGTGTCGGCGAACGTCGCGCCGGCCTTCAGCTCGGCGAGCACGGTGTCGGGCGCGTTCGTGCTGGCGAGCGGGATGGCGGCGAGGCAGAGCACCGGTGAGCCGTCGAGGCCCTTCGCGTACCGCCCCCTCGCCGTGTCCATCAGCGGCGCAGAGATCTCGTCGATGACCTTCGTGCGTCGCGACGCAAGGTCCTGCACACTGGCCACGCCGGACACGTCGCCACCGAGCACGGCGACGGTGACCCACTTGCCGATCTCGAAGCGGGCGTTCGCCCCGCTCGTGGCGTCGCCAGGGTTGGGAACGTCGGTGCTGGTGTCGCCGTTGATCAGCGCCTGCAGCACGCTCCTGGACAGTTGGTGTCCGTTCACCTCGGCCACGGCGCTGGTGCGGTTGAACGTGGAGCACGAGGAGACGGCAAGAGCGGCCACGAGGGCGCCCGCGGCCATGAGCGAACGGCGGATCACGGCCGAGACCCTACCGCTCAGGGTGTGCGGTCTTCCCAGTCGACCCACTGGATGTCGAAGTCCCGAAGGTACGCCTTCACCGCTTCGCCGGTCGTCCGTGCCGTGTGAGTCGGCATGGGTCCGTCGAAGACGCCATAGCGGTCGACCCGGTCGTGCACGGTGCCTTTCAGTTCCGCGAAACGCAGTGGGATGTGCTGCTGTCCGAGGTCGACGAGGAGCTCCTCGAGCATCTCTGCCGCGGTCGCGTCCACGTCGGTGATGGGTTCGGCGGTGATGATGACGCACCGCACGGGGGGATCCTGGTTGGCGATCCGGCGCCGGAGGTCGTCGGCGAAGAACCGGGCGTTGGCGAAGAACAGCGGCGCATCGAATCGGTAGAGGAGCAGGCCGGGAATGACATGGCCCTCCGGATGGCGCGCCCGATCGTGGTAGCCCTTCAGCCCGTCGACGCGCACCAGCTCGGCGGTGTGGGGTTTCCACGCCAGCCGGAGGAAGTTCAGGATCGACAGCGACACGGCCACCGCGGCGCCGGCGATCGGGCCGAGAAACGCCACCGACAGCATCGCGCTGATCGCGAGCACGAACTCGCTGCGTCGAACGTGGAACAGGTTCACCATTGCGGGGATGTCGATCAGCGAGATCGCCGCAGCCATCACGATCGCGGCGAGCGCGGCCTGCGGCATGTGCCGGAACGCGGTCGGTGCAGCGATGGCGACGACGATCATCGCGATCGCGGCGACCACGCCGGTCAACTGGGTTCGCGCCCCGGCCGCTTCGGCGACGGGAGTGCGCGAGCTGCTCGCACTGATCGGGAAGCCGTGGAAGAGGCCGGCGGCGACGTTGCCGACGCCGAGCGCGATCAGCTCTCGGTTGGCATCGACGGGTTCGCGCCGCCGGGCCGCCATCGCCCGCGACAGCACGCTGGTGTCGGCGAACGCGACGAACGCGATGCCGAGCGCGGCACCGAACAGCGAGCCGACCTGATCCCAGCGAAGGTGGGGGAGCCCGGGGGACGGGATGCCGCTCGGGAGATCACCGACGACGGGAACGCCGTGTCGTTCGAGGTGGGCGACGAGTGACACCGCGATGCCGACCACCACTGCGGTCAGCGTGCCGGGGAGCCGCTTCGAGACCGCCCGCATCACCACGATGAGCACGAGGCAGAGCAGTCCGACGGCCATTGCGCCGCCGACGAACTTGCCGTCGCGCAACCCGCGGACGAACTCACGTAGCTGGCTCAGGAACGATTCGCCGGGTACCGAGAAGCCGCCCATCTTCGCCGCCTGGCTGACGATGATGGTGATGGCAATGCCGTGGAGGTACCCGTAGCGCACTGGCGCCGACACCAGTTCGGCGAGGAACCCGAAGCGGGCGATCCCGGCGGCGATGCAGATGGCACCGGCGAGCATCGCCAGGACAGCGGCCGCGGCGAGCCCGTGGGCGGGGTCGATCGCCATCGCGGGCAGGACAGCCGCTGCGATGAGCGGCGTGAGCGCGGAGTCGGGCCCCACCACCAGGATCCTCGACGGTCCGAAGATCGCGTAGGCGAACAACGGCACGATCGACGCGTAGAGACCGTTCACCGGTGGCAGACCCGAGGCGGCCGCGTAGGCCATTCCGGCCGGAGCGAGGAGGCCGACGAGCACGATGCCCGCGGCAAGGTCGTGCGGTAGCCACGCGCGTTCGTAGTGATGCGCCTGGGCGATGCCGGGAATCCAACGTTCGGCCCGTGTGGGGGGCGTGCTCGCTGGCGACGACATCATCAGCCACACACTTTGACACGCCGTGCGACCCACGGTCGGGTGCTGGTCAGCTGCTGGCGGCGATCGGCAGCGATCCGACCGCCCGCACGTCCGTCATCAGCCGCTCCAGCGTGGCGAAGAAGGGGTTCCTTGGTTCGAACGCGAGCTTGGTGCTGTCGAGCACCACTGTGTCGGTCGGTCGAACGATGGTGACGACGATGTCCGTACCGTCCACACACGAGTTGCACGTGCCTGGCCCCAAAGCGGCTGCCAACGCGCTCGCGTCCAACGTGGCAACGCTGCTCGACCAGCGCTCGACCTCGGCGACCGGGATGTGCCCGGTGAGCACCGCGGTCCCCTGGTCGCCCGTCCGGCCGATCTCCACCCGTCCGTCGCTCCAGATCGTGTAGGTGGGGCAGTTGGGGCCGAGCACCTCACACCCGCCGCTCGTTCGATACGTCAACGCGATGCTGGGCGTGGGCGCCGGCGTGGTGCTGGGCGTGGTCGCGGCAGCGGCGGGGATGGACCGGTCGGTCCGGTCGTTGCCACACGCGGCGAGTCCGAGGACACCGGTGGCCGTCAGGATCGCAACGATGGTCCGCGCACGCGTCATGCCGATGCGGCGCTCGTCGGTGCCGTGAGGTTCCCGCATCGACTGCTCGCGTGCGGCTCCGGAATCCCTGATCTGAATCGGCGAGACGACGACATGGCGCACTTCGGTGGGGACGCACACCCGGGGTGTGGCCCCACCCAGCGCTACCTCGTCGTTCTTTGGCGCCCCCGGAGAGATTCGAACTCCCGCACACGGTTCCGGAAACCGATGCTCTATCCCCTGAGCTACGGGGGCAGTGTCCCGCAAGACCTCGTCACGATAGCGACTGGACCGAAGGCCGCGGCAAACGGTTCGGTCGTCAACCGTCGTCGAGCTCCACCCCCGCGTCGTGGGGGGTGTCGCCTTTCAGGTAGCGGGGACCGTGACCGAGGCGGTGCGCGACATCGCCGGGGTTGTAGAGCGCACACCGCTCGAGACTGAGGCACCCGCAGCCGATGCACGAGTCGAGTCGGTCGCGCAGGGCCTCGAGGAGCTCGATCCGTTCGTTGAGCTTGGATCGCCAGGAGGTGGAGAGGGTCGTCCAGTCCTCGGGCGTCGGGGTGCGACCGCCGGGAAGGGTGCTCAGTGCTCCGCGGATCTCCTCCAACGAGAGGCCGACCTTCTGGGCGCTGCGAATGAAGGCGACGCGGCGCAAGGTGTCGCGCGTGTACCGGCGTCGATTGGCCTCGGTGCGGGCGGCCGGGACGATCAGGCCTTGCTCCTCGTAGAAGCGCAGCGCGCTCGCCGCCACCCCGGCGCGCTCGGACAGCACACCGATGGAGATCAGATCCTGGCCGTCCATGTGCGTTCCTTCTGCCCTTCGGAATCTGTTCTGGGGGAATCCACTTGACATCAACCGAACTTGAAGTTGCAGAGTACCTCCCATGTCAGCATTCGTCACCACCCCTCGTTCCCACCCCGTCGTCGCCAGGGCCGTCGTCGCCAGGGCCGCCGCCGTGGTCGCCGTGCCCAAGGCTGCCCCCGCCGATTCGTTCGTCCTCCACGCGCCGCTCGAACTGGTGGCCAGAGTGGGGCTGCTCCCGTTCGTGGCCGCCGACCGCCGTGCAGATGCACTGGGCATGATCGATTGGCTGCGCGAGCGCTACGACGCTGCCGGTGAGCCCGTGGCCGAGCCCGCACCAATCCGCCTCGGTTCGCCCGCCGAGGGAGCTACCCGGTTGGTCGCCGCGCTGGCCGACGGCGCCCTGGACGAGGTGGACGTGGTTGCCGCCACGTTGCTGCCCGCCCTGACAGCCCCGGAGGCGGTCGGGCTGCTCGGTGAGGCCGTGGTCGCCTCGCTCGCTGCCGCCGGCCACGCGCCGATCGGCTTCGCCCTGCTCTGCCGTGTGCGCCCCGAGTTGCCGACGGTGCTCTTGCGTGGCGCATTGAGAGGGATCGCATCGCGTCCCGATTGGAAGATCTCCTGGCACCTGGACGCGGCGGATGGGGGGGCCACGGATGGCTTGTACCGGGCGATTCGATCTACCCCACAACTCGGCCGACCGGGCAGTGACTTCATCCACCCGCTCATGTCGCAGGTTCAGGATTCCGGCCTGACAGCGCAGCTGCTCGCGCCGGTGCTCGCCGACCGCTTCGACGTGTCGGCGACCGGTCACGTCCTCACCCGGGTCGCGGCGTGGAGCATGCTGCACGACGACCCGGCGCAAGCGCCATACGGTTGGACGCACGCCCTCACGATGCCCCAGGGCGTGATGGCGTTGGCCGGAGCAGGCGTGCATCCTCGGACCGCGTTGGCCGTTGCGGGCACGTTCACGGTCGGGTTCCGTGCCGCTCACGCGACCGTGCACTTGCCGGAGTTGCTCGAGCCAGGTCAGCCGGCCGACGCGACGGTCGAGGAGCTGGTGACGGCCGCGGCGCTCCACGAGGACGCGCACGTCGTCAAGTTCGCGCTCGCCACGCTCCACGCCGCTGCCGACGACCCGGCGTTTCGTCCGCTCTACCTTCGTTCGCTGCAACGCCTCGTCGAGTGGTGGCGGGGCTGACGGGAGCGCTCGTCACCGTGGCGGGCCAGGCGCGCACGGCGAGTGGGACCGGGTCGGCGGTGGTGCGGCCGGTACGATCGGGTGGCCATGGCAGACCCCCTTCACACGATTGCCGCAACCCTGCGCGACGCGTTCGCGCAGGCCACCGGGTTGCCCGCCGACCAGGTCGACCCGGTCGTGCGGCCCAGCGATCGCGCCGACGCCCAGGCCAACGGCGCGCTCGCGCTCGGCAAGCGGGTCGGCAGGAACCCGCGCGACATCGCCGACGCCGCGGTCGCCACCGGGCTGCTCGGCGCGGTGTGCGAAACGGTGGAGGTTGCCGGGCCGGGGTTCTTGAACCTCACGTTCAAGGCCGGGTTCCTCGCTGCCCAACTTGCCGAAGCCGCCGCCGACGATCACCTCGGCGTGCGCCTGGCGGCGGTCCGCGAGATCGCGGTCGTGGACTACTCCGCACCGAACGTCGCCAAGGAGATGCACGTCGGTCACCTGCGCACCACGCTCATCGGCGACGCGCTCGTCCGCATGCTCGAGTTCGTCGGCCATCACGTGATCCGCGAGAACCACGTCGGCGACTGGGGAACGCCGTTCGGCATGTTGATCGAGCACATGGTCGACCTCGGCGGCGTCGATGCCGAGCTCACCATCGACCTGTCGGACCCGGGTGCGTTCTACAAGCAGGCACGCGCCAAGTTCGATGCCGGCGACGAGTTCAAGGCTCGTGCTCGCGGCCGGGTCGCGCTGCTCCAGAGCCGCGACGACGGCCCGACGATGGCGATCTGGCAGAAGCTGGTGGACCAGTCGGCCGACTACTTCGACGTCGTCTACGGCAAGCTCGGGGTCCTGCTGCGGCGAGCCGACATCGTCGGCGAGAGCTTCTACCAACCGGAGATGCCGGCGATGCTCGAACGGCTCGACCGGGCCGCGCTGCTGGCCGAGAGCGACGGCGCCAGAGTCGTGTGGGTGCCCGGCTTCACCAATCGCGAAGGCGAACCCCTGCCGCTGATCGTGCAGGCCCGAACGGGCGGGTTCAACTACGCCACCAGCGACCTCACCTGTGTCATCGATCGCGTCGAACGGCTCCACGGAACGTTGCTGGTGTACGTCGTCGGCACACCCCAGAGTCAGCACCTGCAGATGGTGTGGAAGGCCGCCGAGATGCTCGGCGTCCTCGTGCCCCCGGCGCGCGCCATCCACGTGAACTTCGGCAACGTGCTCGGCGACGATCGCAAGATGTTGAGGAGCCGCAGCGGCGACCCGGCGATGCTTCTCGACCTCGTCGATGTTGCCATTGCCCGTGGGCGCAGCATCGTCGCCGAGCGGAACCCCGACGCCGTGGTGGACGAAGACCTCGGACGGGTCATCGGCCTCGGCGCACTGAAGTACGCGGAGCTGTCCAGCGATCGCATCAAGGACTACGTGTTCGACTGGGATCGCATGCTGGCGTTCGACGGCAACACCGCGCCGTACCTCCAGTACGCCCACGCCCGCATCTGCAGCATCTTCAGTCGCGCGGGCACGCCACGCGCCGATGTGCGGGCCATCGTGCCCACCATCATCGAGCCGCAGGAGCGCGCGCTGGCGTTGCAGCTGCTGCAGTTCGACGCCGCCGTGCACGACACGCTCGCCAAGTTCAGCCCGCACAAGCTGTGCGCCTACCTCTTCGAGCTGGCGCAGGCGTTCACTTCGTTCTACGAGGCCTGCCCGGTGCTCAAGGAGGGCTACGAGTCCACCAGCGCCAGCAGGCTCGCGCTCTGCGATCTCACGGCCCGCGTGCTCGAGCAAGGGCTCACGTTGTTGGGCATCGAGGCACCGGAGCGCATGTGAACCCGGTCTCGATGTCGCTCCTCCCCGACACGGCTGCCGTCCGTGCCGACGGCTCGTTGGAGATCGGCGGGTGCTCGGTCGCCGACATCGCCGCCGCACACGGCACGCCCGTGTTCATCTACGACGAGTCGCACCTTCGCGCCCGCTGTCGCGAGGCGGTGCAGGCGTTTGGCCATCAGCGCGCCGTCTACGCCACCAAGGCATTCCTCTGCGGGGCCATGGCGCGACTCGCGTACGAGGAAGGGATGTTGCTCGACGTCGCCAGCGGAGGCGAGCTCTTCGTCGCCCGACACGCCGGCGTGCCGGCCGACGCGCTGACGATGCACGGCAACAACAAGAGCCTCGCCGAGCTCCGCATGGCGCTCACCGAAGGCGTGCGACACATCGTGGTGGACAGCTTCGACGAGCTCGACCGACTGGACGCGTTGCACGCCGACGGGCTTCCGGTGCCGAAGGTGCTCGCCCGCATCACGCCCGGGGTGCACGCGCACACGCACGAGTTCATCGCCACCGGACAGGACGACAGCAAGTTCGGTTTCAACCTCGGCAACGGCGACGCCCATCGAGCCGTCGAGCGCATGCGTCGGTCGGCGAGCGCCGAGCTGGTCGGAGTGCACTGCCACATCGGCTCCAACGTCTTCGAGGCGGCGAACTTCGCCAGAGCAGCCGAGGTGATGGCCGCGTTCGCCACGCCGCTGGACCTTCCCGAGCTCGTGCTCGGTGGCGGCCTCGGCGTCGCCTACGTGGAAGGCGAGGAGGCACCGACGATCACGCAGTGGGGCAACGTGCTGCTCGACGCGTGCGAGGCGCTCGGAGTGCGCAGCGCCGTCAGCGTCGAACCCGGGCGCAGCATCGTCGCGTCGGCGGCGATCACCGTGTACGAAGTCGGCACGGTGAAGCACATTCCCGGTGTCCGAACCTACGTGTCGGTGGACGGTGGCATGAGCGACAACCCGCGGCCGGTGCTCTACGGCAGCGGTTACGAGGCGTTCCTTCCTCGCGCTCCCCAGGCGCCGCGAACCGCCAGGGCGCGTCTGGTCGGCAAGCACTGCGAAAGCGGCGACGTGCTGATCTTCGATGCTGCGTTGCCCGGCGACGTGAAGGTCGGCGACCTGATCGCCACGCCCGTCACCGGTGCGTACGGGCTCAGCATGGCCAGCAACTACAACAAGCTCACTCGTCCCCCGGTGGTGTTCGTGGCCGATGGGACGCACCGGTTGGTGGTTCGCAGGGAGACCTACGACGATCTCGTTCGGTGCGATCTGAGCTGATCGCTCGTGTCGAGCGAGCGAACCGTCGGTGAATGAGGTTCCGCAGAGTGGTGCCGAACTCGTAGCCTGCACGCCGTGACACGGCAGATAAGGCTCGGGGTACTCGGTTGCGGCAACGTCGGTGCCGCGTTCGTGCAGTTGGTGGCGGCGCAGGCCGACACCATCGAGCAGCGCACGGGGGTCCGCCTGGAGGTCACCAGGGTGGCGGTGCGGAACCTCAGCGCTCCCCGCGAGGTGCAACTCGGCGAGGGCGTGCTCACCCGCGACTCGTTCGGCGTCGTCGCCGACCCGGAGATCGATCTGGTCGTCGAGGTGATCGGGGGGATCGAACCCGCACGCGAACTGATCACCACCGCACTGCGCAACGGCAAGCCGGTGATCACGGCAAACAAGGAGCTGTTGGCCAACGTCGGCACCGAGCTCTACGCCGCAGCCGACGAGAACGGTGTGGACCTGTTGTTCGAGGCCGCGGTCGCCGGCGGCATCCCGATCATCAGGGCGTTGCGCGAAAGCCTGCGCGGCGAACCGATCAGCCGCGTGATGGGCATCATCAACGGCACCACCAACTTCATCCTCACCAAGATGACCGAGGAGGGCACCGACTACGCGTCGGCGCTCGCCGAAGCACAGGCGCTCGGTTTCGCCGAGCGCGACCCGACGGCCGACGTCGAGGGCTTCGACGCCGGCGCCAAAGCGGCGATCATCGCCACGATCGCGTTCGGCGCCAAGGTCGTCGCCGGCGATGTGTACCACGAGGGCATCAGCCGGGTGTCGGCGCACGACATCGCCATGGCCAAGCGCCTCGGCTACGTGGTGAAGCTGCTCGGCATCGCCGAAGCGGACCCCGCGAACGGCAACGTCGCCGTGCGCGTGCATCCGACGATGGTCCCCACGAACCACCCGCTCGCCAGCGTTCGCGGGAGCTACAACGCCGTGTTCGTCGAAGGTGGCGCTGTCGGGTCCCTCATGTTCTACGGCAGGGGAGCGGGTGGGTCGCCGACCGCCAGTGCGGTGCTGGGCGATGTGATCGATGCCGCGCTGAACCTCGCCAACGGCACCCACGGCACCCTCGGTACGTTCGTCAAGGCGAACATCCTGCCCATCGACGAGACCTCGGCGGAGTACCTCCTCAGCATGGACGTCGCCGACCGCCCCGGCGTGCTGCACGCCGTCACCGGTGTCTTCGCCCGCCACGATGTCAGCATTCGTGCCGCAGAGCAGGAGGGCCTCGGCCCCGACGCGCGCCTCGTGTTCATCACCCACATCGCGCGGGAAGCGGCGATGCAGGCAACGGTGCGCGAGTTGCGCACGCTCGAGGTCGTGCGCAAGGTCGGCAGCCTGCTGCGCGTGATCGGCAGCTGACGTGCGATACGTTTCCACGCGGGGGTCCGCACCGGAGCTCGGGTTCACCGACGCGTTGCTCGCCGGGCTCGCCACCGATGGCGGCCTCTACGTGCCCACCGAGTGGCCCACCCTTCCCGCGCGTCAGTCCGGTGCCGGCTATGCCCAACGAGCCGCCCAGATCATTCAGCTCTTCGTCGGCGACGACCTGTCACCCGCAGTGGTCCGACGGTTGTGCGACGAGGCCTACGCGACGTTCGCCCATCCGGCAGTCGTGCCGCTCGTTCAGCTGCACGACGAACACTTCGTGCAGGAGCTGTTCCACGGCCCGACGCTCGCGTTCAAGGACGTCGCGTTGCAGCTCGTCGGCCGAATGTTCGACGAAGTGCTCCGCGCCCGCGGCCAGCGAGTGACGATCGTCGGGGCCACGAGTGGCGACACCGGTTCGGCCGCGATCGACGGTGTGAAGGCCTGCGCGAACGTGGACATCGTGATCCTGTTCCCGCACGGACGCACGAGCGATGTTCAGCGCAAGCAGATGACCACCGTCGATTCGCCCAACGTGCGCGTCGTGGCCGTCGACGGCACGTTCGACGATTGCCAGGACCTGGTGAAGGCGATGTTCAACGACGCACCCTTCCGCGACGAGACGGGCCTTTCGGCGGTGAACAGCATCAACTGGGCTCGGGTGATGGCCCAGATCGTCTACTACGTCACGGCGTGCGATCTGCTGGCAACACCGATCGACGTGTGCGTGCCGAGCGGCAACTTCGGCAACGTGTTCGCCGGCTGGATCGCCAAGCGGATGGGCGCGCCCATCGACCAGCTCATCGTGGCGTCCAACGCCAACGACATCCTCACCCGTTTCTTCCGCGACAACGACATGACGGCGGCGCCCGTTGTGCCGTCGCTCAGCCCCAGCATGGACATCCAGGTGTCGTCGAACTTCGAGCGCCTGCTCTTCGAGATGAACGGCCGCGATGGTGGCATCACCGCCGAGCAACTGAACCGGTTCAGGGTCACCGGGCACCTCTCCGTGGAGCCCGATCAGCGAGCGGACTTCGTCGCCGGCACGTTCCAAGCGGCACGCATCGACGACACCGAGACCCTCGAGGTGATCGCCCGGACGCATCGCGAGTGCGGCATGTTGCTGGATCCGCACACCGCGGTCGGGGTCGGTGCAGTGGCAGCCCTGCGCGCTGCAGGTTCGCTGCACGGCACGACCGTCACACTCGCGACGGCGCATCCGGCGAAGTTCCCCGACGCGGTGGAGCGTGCCACCGGCGTGCGCCCGCCGCTGCCGCCGCACCTGGCCGATCTCTTCGATCTGCCCGAACACGTCACACGCCTACCGAACGACCTGGCCGCAACCCAGGCGTTCGTGCGCACCACCTTCGCTCACTGACGTAGATCGTCCGGGGTGGCGGGAGGGGCGATGCGTTGCGGTCACGGCGCGACGCTGGCTACAGTTCCGTGCGTTCGGGGTTGCCGGACAACCCCGCTGCACAACGCCTGGAGGGCTGCCCTTCACGGCATCAGGGCGCGGCAGGGGTTTCTTCTGCTCAGGTGGTGGGGCCACTGGCTGTGTGCGCTGGTCTCGCTGAGCAACTTTCCCCTCATTCCGCAGAAAGCAGGTGGCCGGTGGCCGCTGAAGCGCTCGAGCAGTCGATGCTCGAATCAAAGGACAAGGATCAACTCCTCGCGATCGCGCAGGCGCTGGGCATCAAGACGACCGCGCGTGCCGCCAAGGCCACGTTGATCGACAAGATCCTCGAGACCACGAGCGCCCCGCGCCGGCCCGAGGAAGCCCCCGCCGCCGCTGCCGCCCCGGTGACCGGCCCCGCAGCAATCACGGCAGCAATCACGGCAGCAATCACGGCAGAAGTCGTGCTCGGGCCCGACGGTGAGCCGCTGGCCGACTGGGAGATCGAGTTGGTGCGCAAGGGCGAGCTCGAGCTCTCGACGTCGTCGACGCCCGCCGCCCGCGCTGCCCGGCCCACCAAGGCTGCGACGGCCAAGAGAGCTGCGTCGGCACCTCGGTCGCCGGCCCCCAAGCCTGCCGCGGTCGCCAAACTCGTTGACCGTGACCGTGATGCTGACGACCGTGATCCCAACGACGGTGCCGGTGACGCCGGTGATGCTGACGACCGTGATGCTGACGACCGTGACGGTGACGGCGACGACGGTGATGAGGGTGACGAGGGCGGCCCCGGCGAAGGCGAAGGCGAGAGCCGCAACGCACGCCGTCGCCGCCGGCGGCGCAACAAGAACCGCGGCGATGGCCAGGGCCCTGGCGACCAGCAGCTGCAGCGCACCGACCCACCGCGTTCGGAAACCCACCGCGATGCCCCCGAGACGCGCGAACCGCGCGGCACCGACCTGGTGTCGCAGGAGCCGGTGGAGGTCTCCGGCTACCTCGACCTGCGCGAGGAGGGCTACGGCTTCCTGCGTGTTGCCGGCTACCTGCCCAGCCGCGACGACGCGTACGTGCCGGTGCGTCTCACCCGCCAGTTCGGCCTCCGCCGCGGCGACCAGCTCACCGGTCTCAGCCGACCTGCCGGGCGGAACGAGAAGAACCCGGCGTTGCTCGAAGTGCACTCGGTGAACGGGCAGGATCCGCAAACCGCGCGCCAGCGCCCGAAGTTCGAGGACCTCACCGCGCTGTTCCCCGACAAGCGCCTGAAGCTCGAGGGCGCGCACGGCCCGACCGACATGACCGCGCGCATCATCGATCTGATCGCGCCGATCGGCAAGGGTCAGCGCGGCATCATCGTGTCGCCTCCCAAGGCCGGCAAGACGACGATCATGAAGACCATCGCCACCGCGATCGAGACCAACAACCCCGAGGTCGTCCTCATGGTGCTGCTGATCGACGAGCGACCCGAAGAAGTGACCGACATGCGGCGCACAGTGAAAGGCGAGGTGATCTCGAGCACGTTCGATCGTCCGAGCGAGGAGCACACCCATGTCGCCGAGATGGTGATCGAACGGGCCAAGCGCCTGGTCGAGACCGGCAAGGACGTCGTGATCATCCTCGATGGCATCACTCGCCTCAGCCGGGCGTACAACCTGGCCGCGCCGCCGAGTGGGCGGATCCTGTCGGGCGGCATCGACGCCGGTGCGCTGTACCCGCCGAAGAAGTTCTTCGGCGCGGCACGCAACGTGGAAGAGGGCGGCTCGTTGACCATCCTCGCCACCGCGCTGGTGGAGACGAACAGCCGCATGGACGACGCGATCTTCGAGGAGTTCAAGGGCACCGGCAACATGGAGCTGCGTCTCGATCGCAAGCTCGCCGAGCGCCGCGTGTACCCGGCCATCGACGTGGACGCGAGCAGCACCCGCCATGAGGAGCTGCTGTTCGACCGGCGGCAGCTCCAGCAGGTGTGGAAGCTGCGACGGGTGCTCAGCGGCCTGGCTGCGGACGGCAACGCCGCGCCCGGCCTCGAGCTGCTCATCGATCGGCTCAAGCAGTTCCGCACCAACGACGAGTTCTTGAACGAGATCGCCAAGACGCCGACCATCTGATCGCGTTCGCGGGGTGCGCGGCGGACTCGCGGTGTGTGGCGCGTCGATGCTCGCAGTGACCGTCTTCGGGCGTTCCGGCCTGCTCGGCCCCGCCTCCGCAGCCGCATCTGCCCAGGTCAGGGACCCAGTCGGGGTGACCGAAATCGACGTGTGCCCGGCTCGGTAGTGCCGATATGCTCACTCGTCTACTTCTTTCGGAGAATGCCATGAAGACCGACATCCACCCCAAGTACAACGATGTGACCGTGCGCTGCTCGTGCGGCAACACGTTCACCACCCGGTCCACCCGCGGCGGCGACCTGCAGGTTGAGCTGTGCAACGAGTGCCATCCGTTCTTCACCGGCAAGCAGAAGCTGGTGGACACCGGTGGCCGCGTCGAGCGCTTCAACAAGCGCTATGGCGAGCGCAAGGGCAAGTGAGCCCGGCGCCGCGGCGCCGCCCACGTCGAAGCAACACCCGGCCACTCGGCCGGGTGTTGTGCTTTCCGCCGAATGTTGAGAGTTCCCCGCGGATTCTTGCGACTCCCGTGACTTGAGGACATCGGTCGCTGGGCCGATCACCCACCATGGATCCCGTGCAACTGGCGCATCTTCTGCGGCGCACCGAGTTCGTGGCCAAGCCCGATCGCGTGACCGCCCTGTCGGGGCTGACGCGAGCGCAGGCGGTCGACGACATCCTCAACATCTCGCCGACACCGTTCGTGCTGCCCCCGTTCCTCGACCACGACATCGCCGCCATGGGCTACGACCAATGGGTCTTTGCCGTGCAGTGGTGGATCGACCGGATGGTCGACGCGCCGAAGCCGTTCCAGGAGAAGCTGACCTGGTTCTGGCACGGGCACTTCTGCAGCAGTTGGGACAAGGTGAGCAGCGCCCGGCTGATGATGAACCAGAACAACCTGTTCCGGAACAGCGGCCTCGCCAACTTCCGAACGTTGACGCAGACGATGGCGCTGCAGCCGGCGATGCTCATCTACCTCGACAACCGCGAGAACGTGAAGTCATCGCCGAACCAGAACTTCGCCCGGGAGTTGATGGAGCTGTTCACGCTCGGCGTGGGCAACTACACCGAGAACGATGTGACGGCGTCGGCGAGGGCGTGGACCGGTCACGGTGTGAACTACACGACCGACGAGTACGTGTTCGACCCCACCGACCACGATTCGGCCCCGAAGACGTTCATGGGTCAGACCCGCAACTGGGACGGCCCCGACATCATCAACTACCTGTTGCAGGAGAACACGAGCGCCAAGCTCATCGCGTGCAAGTTCCTCACCAGGAAGCTGTGGGAGCACCTCGCCTACCAGGGCCCCGCGCAGCCGTTGGTCGACCAACTCGCGCAGGTGCTGTTCGACAACGACATGGCAATCCTGCCGTGGGTGAAGGCGATCCTGAACCACGACGAGTTCTACACCCCCGCGGCCGTGCAGGGACTCGTTCGCTCGCCGGTCGATTTCGTCGTGGCGGTGGAGTACTACACCACGCTGCGAGGCACGGACCTGAACCCGCAGTGGTACATGGACGGCATGGGGCAGGAGCCCTACAACCCGCCCAACGTCGCCGGCTGGAAGACCAACGGCTACTGGGTGAACTCCGGCTTGTTCGGCGCTCGCGCGGAGTTCGCTCGCGACGTCACGTGGAAGTTGCGGGCCAACGGCGCCAACGCCATCGGCGACGCCCACACACCCGACCAGGAGATCGACCTGGCGGCCTCGATGTTCGGTCTCAACCTCAGCGCGACGACACGTGCCGCGCTGCTCGACTTCATCACCGTGCAGCGCGCCAACGAGCCTTGGATCGGCTGGTGGGAGAGCACGAACATGCTGACCATGGCGATGATGACCCCCGAGATGCACGTGGCGTGAAGGACTGAACATGCTCGACCCCGACATCTCCACCCGCGACGCCATCCGCCTGCTCACCGTCGCCGACGCCGACCCACAAGGAATGGATCGCCGTCGATTCCTCCAACTCGTCGGCATGGGCGTCGGCGCCGCGGCGCTCGCCGACCTCGTGCCCAGCGCAGTCCGTCATACGTTCGCGGCCAGCCCGGTGCTGCCGTCGGACGGCATCCTCGTGCTCGTCGGGTTCTTCGGCGGGATGGACGGGTTGAACACCGTCGTCCCCTACACCGATGGCAACTACTACACCCAACACGGTTCGATCGCGATCCCGGGCGGCTCGGTGCTCGCGCTGGATGCGCAGGTCGGCCTGAACCCCAACCTGCCCTATCTGAAGTCGCTGTACGACCATGGTCAGGTCGCAATCATCCAGGGCGTCGGCTACCCGAACCCCGACCTCAGCCACTTCTCCTCGATGGCGACCTGGATGTACGGCAAGAACGACAACGCGATGCCCGCCACGGGGTGGATCGGTCGCTGGCTCGACGGCCTCTCGTCGAACGACCTGCTGCGGGCCGTCTCCGTCGGCCAGGGGCTGCCGCTGCACCTCATCGGCGCGAACCGGCGCGGCACCGCCGTGCCGGACTGGGGTGTGGGCTTCGGTGGCGGCACCGACCAGCACGACCTGTGGATGTACAACGCCATGCGCGAGTTCAGCCTCGTCGGTGCGGGTCGGGGCGCGTGGCACGATGCCCTCGCGACCACGATGAAGGGTGTGATCGACGTCGGTCAGGAGATCGCGCCGGTGTTCGTCGATCCGCTGCCCGACGGCGACCTGGTGAAGAAGATGGCCGTCGCGGCCCGGTTGATCAACGCCAACCTCGGCCTGCGCGTCGTCGACACCGGGTACGACGGCTTCGACACCCACGGCGACGAGCCGACCCGCCTCACGGATCTGCTCACCCAGTTGGACAACGGGCTGAAGACGTTCTTCGCCACGTTGGATCCCAAGTATCGGGGTCAGGTCACGATCATGACGTACAGCGAGTTCGGTCGCACCAGTTGGTCGAACGATTCGTCGGGAACGGATCACGGCACGGCGAACAACCACTTCGTGATCGGGAACGCGGTGAAGGGTGGCCTGTACGGTGCCCAACCGAGCCTGGCCGGCCTCGACCGATGGGACCGAATGGGTTTCAACGTCGATTTCCGCACGATGTACGCATCCGTGCTCGATGGTTGGATGGGCGGTGGCGCGAGCACGGTGCTGGGGGGGGCGTTCGGCAACCTCGGGCTGTTCGGCAAAGCGCCGGCAGGTTCGGTGCCGATCCTGCGTGCACCTGGCGACTTCGTGGGCATTGCCCCGGCGCGCCTCTACGACTCGCGCTCTGCGCCGCGGTTCGCCCCGCTCGGGCCCGGCGCGGCGGTGAACGTCACGGTCGTCGGAGTCGGCGGAGTGCCGGCGTCCGGCGTCACCGCCGTCGCGCTCAACGTCACCTGTGCCGATGGTTCGACGCCGAGCAGCTTCGCAGTGTGGCCCGCGGGTGGGCTACAAACTCAGATCGCGAACGTCACCGTGCCGGTGTACACGGCCTCGGCCACGTTGGTCGTGGTCGAGCCCGGCATCGCGGGCCAGATCAGCGTCGCCAACCGCACCGGGTCGGCGAACCTGGTGATCGATGTGGTCGGCTACTTCCGCAGCAGCGCGGCGAACCGGCTGACCCCCGTCAACCCCGCACGCCTGATGGACAGCCGCAACGGCGTCGGCGGAAGGCGAGGCCCGCTCTTCACGAACTCGGTGTTCAACCTGAAGGTGCGCGGCGTCGGTGGCGTGCCGCTGAACGCCGACTCCGTCGTGCTCAACGTCACGGCCGTCACGCCAACCAGCCCGGGGTATCTCACCGTGTTCCCCGCGGGCACCGTCAAGCAGACGACCTCCAGCCTGAACTTCGCGCCGGGCGCCATCGTCCCCAACCTGGTGATCGCCAAGGTCGGGGCGAAGAACTCCGTGTCGCTCTACAACTTCAAGGGCAACACCCACGTTGTCGTCGACGTCGTCGGGTACTTCGCGGCCAGTGGGTCCGGACGGTACACGCCCCTCGAACCCGGCACCCTGCTCGACACCCGTCCGTTCACCGTGCCGCCACTCGGCCAGGCCGTCACCGTGGCACTGCAGGTGTGCGGAGCAGGAGGGGTTCCCGCCGCGGGTGTGGCGGCGGTGGCGATCAACATCAGCGCCAGGAACCCGAGTCGCGACAGCTACATCACCGTGTGGCCGTCGGGTTCGGCCAAGCCGACCGCGTCGAACCTCAACCCGAAGGCGGGCAACAGCTGCTCGAACGTCGCCTTCGTCAAGGTCGGTGCCGACGGCCAGGTGATGCTCTACAACAACTCCGGCTCCGTCGATGTCGTGGTCGATGTCCTGGGCTGGTTCTCGGCCTGACCCCGCCTCGCCCCTCCCCGCCGCCCGCCCCGGCCCGCCTCTGCCCCGGCCCTGCCCTGCGCCTCTCTGTCACACCGGCTACCACCCACGGCGCTCGTGGTCCTGCGTGTGACACAGAGCGAGAATGGGAGGCCGAGATCGGGTCGTGTCGTCGCGCTCGGGACGTAGCGTGGCGGCCGATGAACGTTGGGATGAACGACCCGTCGCGGCTTGCGCGGCTCAACAGCATCAAGCTCGCCGCGCTCGTGCGCGACCATCTCGGGGGCCAGCCTCTGCTCGTCGCAGGCGAGTTCGCCGGGGGTGCCGGGCTGCGGCATGGCACCGACGCCTGGGCGCTGTTGCACCATCACCCCGCGCGAGGCCTGGGCGGAGCGCTCGCCTGGGCACTCCGGCAGGGTGCCGCCAGCCTGCACATCGTGGCCGAGGAGGCAACAGGGCTGCTGGCGCGGCGGGCTGTGCACTTTGCGTTCCCGATCTCGGTGTGGCACGCCGAGGGTCGAGTGCTGCTTCCGGGCGTCGCCGAGCCGCTTCCGGTCGTGCCGCCGGTGCCTGCCGCGCATCGTGAGCTCGAGGATGCGATCGCGGCGGCCGGGGCGGTACCCGGCCACGAGTTCGGTGTGCTGTTCGGCGAGGTCGAGGGGCTGGAGGTCTGCCGCGTCGTGGACGACGAGTTCACGGGCGCCGTTCGCCTGGAGGTCGGGATCGGCGCGCACGACCGAGAAGCGTTCCTGGCGCTGCACGGCGATCGCCCCTCGGCTCCTGCGCTCGCC
Source organism: Actinomycetota bacterium (assembly GCA_043759015.1). GTDB lineage: Bacteria > Actinomycetota > Acidimicrobiia > Acidimicrobiales > Ilumatobacteraceae > UBA668. The sequence goes on along the minus strand of JAYVMH010000328.1, from coordinate 12,793 downwards.
GATGTCGTGCAGTCCGTCGTCCGCCATCGAGTCCGGCCGGGCACGGGCCACCCGTTGTCGCGTCTCGCCCAGGAGCGCTGGCTGAGGGCCCGGCTCGTGGCCGAGCCCTCCTTGCTCGACGCGACTTCGATCCACATCGTCGAACCCCCGTTGCCGCGACCCAATCTCAAGGATCCTGTTCCGTGCGGGGCGATCGCCACGATTGCCGGCGAATCGGTGCTCGTGGTCTGCAGCACGGGGGTGGACCTCGATGCGGTGCCCTTCGCCGTGGACGCAAGGCTTTCGACCGGTGTCGAACGGTGCATGGTGGTGGTCCCGCGTCGCGACGCCCTCGCGGTTCAAGAACTGCTGGCGGCGACTGCGCGACCGCCGATCGCCATCGTTCCCGTCGACTGACGCCGTAACCTGGCGCGCCGGTGTTCGATCGACTGCAGACCCTGGAAGACGAGTTCGTCTCGCTGGAGGCGAGCTTGTCCGACCCCGAGATCGGGAACGACCAGGCGCGGTTCCGTGAGGTGACGCGCCGGTACAAGGATCTCACTCCCGTGGTGGACTGCGTCCGCCGGTACCAGGCTCGCAGTGCCGACGCCGAGGCAGCGCGAGAGCTGATCACGGTCGCGACCGACGACGAGCGGGAAGCGCTACGGGTCGAGCTGGCCGAGACGGAAGCCGACCTCGCTGCTCTCACCGAGGAGCTTCGACTCCTGATGCTGCCCCGCGACCCCAACGACGGTCGGGCGGTGATCATGGAGATCCGCGGCGCGGAAGGTGGCGAGGAGGCGAACCTGTTCGCAGGCGACCTGTACGACATGTACCGCGCCTTCGCGTCGGCCAAGGGTTGGCAGGTGGAGGTGCTCTCGGAGGACCGCAGCGACCTCGGCGGCATCAACCTCGTCACGATGGAAGTGCGCGGCGACACGGTGTGGAGCCGGATGAAGTTCGAGGGGGGCACCCATCGGGTGCAGCGCGTGCCCGTCACCGAGAGCCAAGGGCGAATCCACACGTCGTCGGCGACCGTGCTCGTGCTACCGGAGGCCGAAGAGGTCGAGGTGCAGATCGATGACAAGGATCTCGACGTCGACGTGTACCGCAGCAGCGGTGCGGGTGGCCAGCACGTCAACACCACCGACTCAGCGGTGCGCATCACCCACAAGCCCACCGGCATCGTGGTGACGATGCAGGACGAACGCAGCCAGCTGCAGAACCGGGCGCGGGCGATGACCGTATTGCGCGCTCGGTTGCTGAAGCTGGCGGAGGAGGAGCAGAACGCGGCGATGTCGGCCGAGCGGCGGTCGCAGGTGGGTGGCGGTGGTCGTGGGGAGAAGATCCGGACCTACAACTTCAAGGAGAACCGTCTCACCGACCACCGCATCGGGTTCACCATCTACCGCCTGCAGGACGTGCTCGCCGGCGACCTCGACGAAGTGGTCGATGCGCTGGGCGCGGATGACCGCGCCGCGCAGTTGGCTGGTCAGGACCGCGAGTGAGCGCGACGGTCTCCTGGCGGCGACTGTGGGATGAAACCGCCGCCCTGCACGGTCGGGTGCACGCTCGCTGGCTGTGTGAGGAGGCCAGCGGAGCGTACGGCGACGAGTTCCTGCGAGTGCAGGACCAACTGGTGACCGAGCGCTCGATGGCCCACCTCGATGCGATGCTCGCCCGGCTCGGTGCGGGCGAGCCGCTGCAGTACGTGCTCGGGCACTGGTCGTTCCGTCACCTCGATCTACTCGTCGACCGGCGGGTGCTGATCCCGCGGCCGGAGACGGAGCTCGTGGCCGACGTGGCGATCGGACTTGCGCGCGACATGCCCAAGCCGATCCGCTGCGCCGATCTGGGAACGGGCAGCGGCGCCATCGGGCTGTCGTTGTTGCTCGAGCTGCCGCGGTCGAGCGCCGAGGTGTGGCTCACGGATTCGTCGACGGAGGCACTCGACGTCGCACGGGCGAATGCCGCCGGCCTCGGCATCGCCGCCGCGGGCGCCCGGTTCTCGAGTGGATCGTGGTTCGAGGCGCTGCCGGAAACCGAACGCGGTCGGTTCGGGCTCATCGTCGCGAACCCGCCGTACATCGCGAACAGCGACCCAGCCCTCGAGTCGGCCGTGTCGGACTGGGAACCCGTCGAGGCGCTGTACTCGGGTGGCGACGGTCTCGATGCGCTGCGAACGATCGTGTCGGGAGCGCCCGCTTGGCTCGCATCGGGTGGTTGGCTGGTGCTCGAGATCGGTACCGGTCAGGGGCCGGCGGTCCGTTCGTTGCTCGATGCCGCGGGCGGGGTCGACATCCAGATCCGTCCCGATCTTGCCGGTCACGACCGCATCGCGATCGCCCGATTCGTCGAGCGAGAGGGTTGAGGCTCGTCAGGCGAAGCGGGCGGCGATCTGACCGAGGAGCGACACTTCCTCGGGTGCGATGTCGTGATCAACGCCGGCGACGTCGCGGGCGGCGCTGAACAGCGCGGCCCGGAGAAGGTGGTTGCTGACCCGAGCATCGATGTCGTCGAGCAGTGCATCCACCGTGTCGTGATCGGTCGCCGAGCGCACCTTGCCCATCGCCTTGCCGAGATACTGATCGAACGAGAACGTCGCGGTCTCCCAGCCGGAGTCGTCGCTGATGTGGCGGATCTCCTCGAACTCGTTGTCGCTGATGTGGTGATCGCTGGTCATCACCAGCAGCAGCAACTCGATGGCGGCCTCGTGTTCCATGTCGGCCGTGGCGTGCACCGACACGTGACGGTAGAGGTCGAGCAGGCGCTGATTCATGATGACCGCAACCTAGTGGGTGGCCGTCAGACCGAGCGAGCGGCGAAGGAAGGCGAGCTGGTGGAGCAGGAGGTTCTCGGCGACGACTTCCTGCGGGGTCATGTGCGTGACACCAACCAAGGGGAGCACCTCGTGCGGCTTCCCGGCGGCGAGCAACGCGTTGGACAGTTGCAGCGTGTGCGCAGCGACGACGTTGTCGTCGGCGAGACCGTGGATCAACAGCAGCGGTCGAGTGAGCTCATCGGCGAGCGGGAGCAGACTCGACGCCGCGTACGGCGTTCCGTCGAGCGTTGGGTCGCCGAGGTAACGCTCGGTGTAGTGAGTGTCGTAGAGACGCCACTCGGTGACCGGCGCGCCGGCAACGGCAGCGTGGAACACATCGGGGCGGCGCAGCACCGCGAGCGCGGCGAGGTAGCCGCCGAAGCTCCATCCGCGGATCGCGACTCGTGTCAAGTCCAGTGGGTGCTCGTTCGCTGCGGCCAGCAACGCTTCCACCTGATCGTCCAGCGGTGGTGTGGCGAGGTCCTCCAACACAGCACGTTCGAACGCGCTCCCTCGGCCGGGTGTGCCTCGGCCGTCGACGATGACGACGGCGAATCCTTGGTCCGCGAACCACTGCGGTTGCAGGTAGGCGTTGTGCGATTTCAGCACGCGTTGCGCGTGTGGGCCGCCGTAAGGGTCCATCAACACGGGCAGGGGTGACCCGTCGTGGTCGTGCGGAAGAACCACCGCGGTGGCGAGCCTTCGCGTGCCGTACGTGTGCAGCGACACGTTCGGTCGCACGACCGGCACCTGCGCGAGCGACTTGATGATCGGGCCGTTGATCACGCGCGTGACAGCACCCGGCGCGTCGAGCGTGGCGCTGCGCACGACCGTGGTGGGGCCACCGAACACGGAGGTGTGGACGCCCGGCTCCGACGTCAGCTTCGAGAGCTCACCATCCGACGTCCATCGCCAGACGTGCTGCTCGGTGGCGTCGTCGATCGCGTTGGCAAGAAAGGTGATCGCATCGCCCTCCGCCCCGACCACGGCGCGGACCTGGAGATCCGTGGGGGTGACGGGAGCGCCGTCCACCAGCAGCCTACGGGCGCCGTCGCGGTCGGCGCACATCACGACCTGGCCGTCGGCGAGCACTTCGGGGGTACCGGGCACGAGGTCGACCCATGCGGTGTCGCCGTCCGCGAAGAGCGGCTCGGTGGTGCCGACCTTCGGGTCGGCTTCGAGCACCTTCAGCGACCGTTGGTCCCGCGACTGCACGGTGAGCAGCAGTGAGTGGTCGCCGTTCCAGCGCACGTCGGCGAGATACGGATACTGGTCGTGGTCCCAGGTCACCTCCGTCGCCCCGCCTTCGAGCGCGAGGACGTGCAGGCTGACATCCGCGTTCGTGGTACCAGCGGCCGGATAGCGCACTTCGGTCGCCGGCTGATCGGGGTTCGCCGGGTCGCTGATGAACCACTGCTGCACGTGACGGACGTCCACTCGGCAGGCCGCGATGTTGCTGCCGTCAGGACTCCACCAGTAGCCACGCTGGCGGCCCATCTCCTCGGCCGCGATGAATTCGGCGCTACCCCAGGTGACATCGACGTGCTCGTCGCCGGCGAGCTCCCAGCTGCTGCCATCCAGCTCGGCGATGCGCAGCGAACGACCCGACACGTACGCCACGCGAGTGGCGACCGGATCCGGGCGCGGGTCGAAGACCGGACCGTCGACGGTGAGCTCGCGCGCCACGCCGCTGATCAGGCCGGCGACGAACATCCTGCCCGACAACGCGAACGCGACGACCGTGACCTGCCTGTCCGTCGCATAGGCCGTGATGCCGCTCGCGCCCTCACGCATGCGCTCACGCCGAAGCCGTTCCTCGACGGGCAGGTTGTCGTCGTCCTCCACGCCGAGGAGCACGATCGGGTCGGCCGCCAGGCGTTCGGTGCCGGTGCCGATGTCCAGCACCCAGAGGCAGTTCACCGGATCGTCGCCGGCGCGGCTGCGCGCGAACACGACTCGTGCGCCGTCGGGCGACACGCTGATGTTGCGTGGGTCACCGAGCGTGAACCGCTGCGTGCGCGCGTGCTGCCGAGGGAACGTGTCGCTCATCGAGTCAACTCTAGGTGCGGTGCACCTGCCACCGGTTCAGCCGTTGGGCACCACGAGGATCTTGGCGTGCGCTTCCGGGTTGGCAAGGTCCTTGAACGCCTGCGGCACGCCGTCGACCTGCACCGTCCCGGTGAGCCACCGCGACAGATCGATCCGTGCCTCGGCGATCGCCGTCAGCGCGTACGCGAACTCGTGCGGCTCGTAGGCGAGCGCGAACTGGATGTTGAGCTCCTTGCCGATGCCGAGCATCGGGTGGATCGAGTCCTGTTGCATGCACACGCCCACGATGAGGACGCGACTCTGCCGCGGTGCGATGCGCATGGTCTGTTCGATCATGCCGGGCATGCCGACGGCTTCGAAGATCACGAGGGGCTTGTTGCCGTCGACGCGCTTCCACGCGTCGATCGCGGTCTCGACCCGCGGATCGACGACTTCATCGGCCCCGAGGAGCGCGGCGAGCTCGCGGCGCTTCGCCGAGAAGTCGGCGACGACGATCGGGCCGATGCCCTTCATCCGCAGCTCGGCGATGCACGCGAGACCCACCGGCCCCGCGCCGAGCACGATCGCCGCGTCGATGCCGGTGATCCGGCTCTTCGCGACCGCGTGCACACCGACTGCGAGCGGCTCGGTGAGCGCTGCCATGATCGCCGGCAGACCGGCGGGCACCTTCATGCCGAGCATCTCGTTCAGCACCATCAGCTCGGCGTACCCGCCGTTGTACCGGTTGGAGTAACCGACGGCATGCAACCCCTCGGCATCGAACGCCACGGGCATGCTGACGACGACGTCGCCGACCTTCAGGTTCTCGACACCGGGGCCGAGGTCGACGACCTCGCAGCAGAACTCGTGCCCCATCACGGTGTCGTGCTCGGGCTCGAACGACTTCGGCGACATCGGGTCGGGCTCGGCGTCGCCCGTGAGATCAGCCATGATCGATCGCATCTCCGCGCCGTGCTGCAGCATGTGCAGGTCGCTGCCGCAGATTCCACAGGCGAGCACCTTGGTCAGCACCTGGCCCGGACCTGGGGTGGGGTCGGGCAGGTCGTCGACCCGCAGTTGCCAATCACGCATCACGGCAGCACGCATGGCCGCAGATTAGGGGCCATCCTCGCAGAACCGGCTACTTGGAGAAGTGGGCGATGGCGTCGACGACGACCTGCCAGGCGGCGTCCGCATCCAAACTCGTGAGCCACTCGCAGTTGCCTGGCGGCACCTCGCGCAGGTCGCGCTGGTCGATGACGGTCATGCCGAGGGTCCGATGGCCATCGGTCTCGATCTCGACGTGCGCGTTCTTGCGTTGGAACAGATCGGGATGGGTGAGCGCCATCACGGCCAGCGGGTCGTGCACCGCGGCGCCGCCGATCCCGTGATGCCGTGACCGGTAGGTACCGCTGAAGAAGTCGAGGAGATCGGCGAGGACGACCGCGAGGTGGCCCGGGAGCGCGCGGACCATCTCGACGCGAGCAGGCACGGCCTGGAACTGGTGCGTGAGGTCGAGGCCCGACATGATCAACGGCCCACCGTAGGAGAACACGACGTCGGCAGCTTCCGGATCGCACCAGATGTTGAACTCGGCGGCCGCGGTGCGGTTCCCGAATGTGCCACCACCCATGAGCGAGATGCCCGCGACGCGACGGCCGAGATCCGGGGCGGCGCGGAGCGCGAGCGCGATGTTGGTGAGCGGACCGGTCGGCACCAGCCAGACACCCTCGTTCGCCCGACACGTCTCGATGATGAAGCCCACGGCGTCCGTGCTGGCCGCGGGACCGCTCGGCTCGGGGAGATCCGCGCCGTCCATCCCACTCTTGCCGTGCACGTAGTCCGCGTGCTTGGGCTCGCGGATCAACGGCCGCTCCGCGCCCGAGTGAACTGGAGCGCCCATGCCCAGCAGGTCGCGCACGATGATCGCGTTGCGTGTCGTCGCCGAGAGGGGTGCGTTGCCGGCGACCGTGGTGATGCCCAGCACTTCGGTGTGGCGTGCGGCGACGACGATCGCGATGGCGTCGTCGTGGCCGGGGTCGCAGTCGAGGATGATGGGCGGCGGGGCGGAAGACATGCCGAGAGCTTGCCACCGGCGCGGCGCCCGCACCGTCCTCGGTGGCCGCGGTCACACGAGCAAGGTGCCGGCAGGGTCGAGCTCGACCTCGCGTCCCACCCATTCACCATCGCAGATCGCGACCGCGACCGCGTGATCGCCGTTCGTGCCCCATGCGCGACGCCCGTCCGGCAACAGGCATGCCGCGATCGCGTTCTCCGGCGCGCCGTCGCGGCTGTGCATCACGGTGTAGGCCTCGATCGTGGCCGGCCCGGCTGCGTCCACCGGCTCGGCCAGCTCGCGCCGGGGCATGGCGTCGATCTCGGCCTGTGGGTCGGTGTGTCGGAACGGCGTCGACGGGGGCGTGGTGGAGTAGACGCCGAATGCGTGCTTGGTGGTGTAGCCACCGTTCGCCCACACGAGGCCGTTGGTGCCGGGGTCGTTGCGGAGGTCGTTCATCACTGTGGCGATCGCGTGCATCACGTAGTTGTTCCACGGGCCCCCGGCGAACGACAGGCCACCGGTGCGAGTGAGCTGCTGGTCGATCGACAAGCCCAGGCTCTGTGCGCCGAGTTGCACGGCGGCGGGAAAGCACGAGTAGAGATCGACGATCTCGATGTCGTCGATGCCGAGACCGGCGAGCTCGAGCGCGCGCCGGGCGCCGAGGTCGATGGCGGGGGTCTCGGCGAACGACCAACGGTTGCTCATGTACTGGTGTTCGTGGCAATCGCTCCCCGACAGCGGGAAGACCCAACGATCGCGGGGGATGCCGAGCGCATCGGCTCGGCCGGCGCTGCACATGATGAGCGCGGCGCCCATGTCCACGTCGTTGTTCGAGTTCATGTACTTCGGATACGGCAACCCCACCATGCGGTTGCCCGGGCCCACGTTGCCGATCTCCTCGGGTGTTTTCGCGTCCTGGATCCACGCATACGGGTTGCGCGAGGCGACCTCGCTGAAACGCGACCAGAGCTCGGTGATCCGTCGCTGGTGGTCGGCCACCGATCGGCCGGCGCGGGCCCGGATGGCCGTTTCGAACATCGGGTACACCTGCACCGGCATGCTGATGCCTCGCGCGCGTTCGCTCTCGTGGTTCATCACGAGGTCCTTGCCCAGCAGGCGGGGCACCGAATCCTCGGGAGCCTTCGGCCAGTGCAGCTCGACCCCGGCTTTGCGTGCGCGCATGCGGGTCCGCCATGCCTCGGCACCGGTGAGGATCGCGAGATCGAGCTCACCGCGTTGGATCTCGAGCGCGGTTGTGTTCACGAGGGTCTGGGGGCTGTTGCCGCCCATCGTGGTGAGTGCATACTCGAGCGCCTCGATGCCCAGCCGTTGGGCGACCACGAGTGCCGGGTTGTGGTAGCGCCAACTGAGCAGACCCACCACGCGGATCGAGTCGGGAACCGGAACGCCCGCGAGCCCCGCGTCCGTTGTGGCGTTGCGCACGGCCTCCGCCATCAGCGCCGACGCATCGAGGGCGTCGTCGATGCCGGCAGCGCGGTGCACGAATTGGCCGGCGCCGACGAGGACGGGGGTACGGGGATCGATCGGCATGGGGTCAGGGTACGAAGCAAGCGGCTCGCGCGTCGAACCCGCCGGGTCCTACACTCGCCCCGATGTCACGAATCGCCATCGGATCCGACCACGCGGGCTACGACCTGAAGCAGCACCTGATCGGGGTGCTGCAGCGCGACGGACACGAGGTGATCGATCACGGCACGCACAGCACGGAGAGCTGCGACTACCCGGCGATCTGTGCCGCTGTCGGCCGCACGGTGCGCGATCGTGATGCAGACCTCGGCATCGTGCTCGGTGGCAGCGGCCAGGGCGAGCAGCTGGCCGCCAACAAGGTGCACGGCGTGCGCGCCGCACTGTGTAACGACCTGTACACGGCCCGGATGGCGCGCGCACACAACGACGCCAACGTGCTCAGCATCGGCGCGCGAGTGGTGGGCATCGGCCTTGCCGAGGAGATCCTCGCCACCTTCATCGCCACACTGTTCGAGGGTGGTCGACACGCTCGCCGAGTGGAACAGCTCATGCAGATCGAAGCCGACGAGTCCGCTCGCGGCTGAAGCCCGCATCGAATCAGCCCGCCGCCAAGCCCAGTACGCACGCAAGGAGCCACGATGCCTTTCCCCAGCGACACGACACCCGACACCGAACTGTTCGGTCTGATCGATGCCGAGGTGCAACGCCAGTGCACCGGTCTGCAGCTGATCGCCAGCGAGAACTTCACCTCGCGGGCGGTGATGCGTGCGGTCGGGAGTGCGCTCACCAACAAGTATGCGGAGGGCTATCCGGGGAAGCGCTACTACGGCGGCAACGCGATCGTCGACGATGTCGAGTCGTTGGCCATCGCTCGCGTGAAGGAGCTGTTCGGCGCCGAGCACGCCAACGTGCAGCCGCACAGCGGCGCCAACGCGAACATGTGCGCGTACCAGGCGATCATCGAGTATGGCGACACCGTTCTCGGCCTCAGCCTCGACCACGGTGGTCACCTCACGCACGGCTCACCCGTGAACGCCAGCGGCAAGCTCTACCACTTCGTGCCGTACAAGGTGACGCCCGGCGACGAGCGCATCGACATGGATCAGGTGCGCGACCTGGCACTGGAGCACCGTCCGAAGTTGATCGTCGCGGGCACGACCAGCTACCCGCGCCGCCTCGACCCGGCCGCGTTCAAGTCCATCGCCGACGAGGTGGGTGCGCTGTTCCTGTTCGACGCAGCGCACCTCGCCGGTCTCATCGCCGGCGGCGTGTACCCGAACCCTGTCCCGCACGCCGACATCGTGACGTTCACCACGCACAAGACGTTGCGCGGGCCGCGCGGCGGCTGCATCCTCAGCAAGGCCGCGTATGCGGCGGCCGTCGACAAGGCGGTGTTCCCCGGTTGGCAGGGCGGCCCGCTGGAGCACGTGATCGCCGGCAAGGCCGTTGCGTTCTTCGAAGCCGCGCAGCCGAGCTTCAAGGAGTACGCGAAGCAGATCCTGTCGAACGCCGACGCGCTCGCCGACGCGTTGGTGCAGCAGGGCTTCCGCCTCGTCAGCGGTGGCACCGACAGCCACCTGATGGTGGTCGACCTGCGGCCGTTCGACGCGGCGCTGACCGGCAAGGAGGCCCAGACGGTGCTCGACGAAGGGGGCATCACGCTGAACAAGAACAACGTCCCCGACGACCCGCGCAGCCCGTTCGTCACCTCGGGAGTGCGCATCGGCACCCCGTCGGTCACCACCCAGGGAATGAAGGAGCCGCAGATGGTGCAGATCGCCGAGTTGATCGCACGCATCCTGCGTCACCGAACGGATGCGTCGGCCGTGGCCGCGGCCAAGGCCGAGGTGGCGGTGCTGTGCGCGCAGTTCCCGGCATATTCCTGATCGATAGGGTGGGCTGATGCCCGGCACCGGCGAATACCTGGTCATCGGTGCGATCGCAGGCGTGGTCACGTTCGTGTCCACCCCGCTGGTCGCGTGCGTGGCGCGCCGCATGGACTGGGTCGTCGAGCCCGACGAGCGTCGCGTCCACAAGGTCGTCACGCCCGATGTCGGCGGGATCGCGATGTTCATCGGTTTCGTCGCCGCGTTCGCGGCGGCACGACTGTGGAACGCGTTCGATCCTCTGTTCGCTCGCAACTCCGAACCGCGAGGCGTGCTGTTCGCTGCGGCGTTGATGTTCCTCGTCGGGTTCATCGACGACATCCGGGAGATCTCGGCACCGGCGAAGGTTGCCGGCACGGTCCTCGTCGGCGCGGTGCTCGTCTACTTCGGCGTGACGATGTTCTACTTCCGCGTCCCGTTCGTGGATGTCTTCATCCTCAGCGATCAGTGGGTGCCGCTGATCACCGTGCTGTGGTTGCTCGGCATGACGAACGCGATCAACCTCATCGACGGGCTCGACGGATTGGCGGCGGGCATCGTTGCGATCGGTGCGGGTGCGTTCTTCCTCTATGCGCAACGGCTCGCCGATCCGAAGATCGGCATGCTCTCCCAACCGAACATCGGCCCGTTGGTCGCGATCCTGGCTGTCGGCATCTGCCTCGGGTTCCTGCCGCACAACTTCAATCCGGCACGAATCTTCATGGGCGACGGCGGCGCGCTGCTGCTCGGGTTGTTGATGGCCGTGAGCACGAGTGTGGTGGGCGGTCGAGCCGACCCGAACTCGCAGGCGTTCGTCGGGCAGACCTACTTCTTCCTCGCCCCTCTGTTCATCCCGCTGTTCATCCTCGGCGTGCCGATCCTCGACACGCTGTTCGCGATCATCCGCCGTGCCGCCCGCCGCCAGGGTGTCGCGTCCCCGGACAAAGGCCATCTGCATCACCGCCTGATGGAGATGGGCCACGGCCAGCGCCGCAGCGTGCTGATCCTGTGGAGCTGGACCGCGTTGCTGTCGGCGTTCGTGCTGTACCCGGTGTTCACCGGCAGTGGCGTCAGCTACATCCCGATCGGCGGGCTGATGCTGATCCTGGCCCTGTTCACGATCCTGCATCCGCAGATTCGCCGCCGCCGGGCATGACGCCGGCTCAGGGTTGCGCACCGCGGCGCTGCCCGAGTACATTGTGTGTGCGTTCACAAGCTCGGCCACGTCGTGGTGCCCGACGCGCGATCGAGGTCATCACAACTCCGTGAAGTTTCTGCCTACCAGGCGCCTCGTGGTCGCCGCGACGCCGGTTCGGGACGTCCCGAAAAAGAGCAGCGTGTTGGGTCGCGGCATGGACTTCGCGCTGATGGTCCTGTTGTTCCTCGGCATCGGCTACGCGCTCGATCGCTGGTTGGGCACCCGCCCGGTGTTCATGATCGCACTTGTCGTGTTCGCGGTCGTCGGGCAGTTCGTCAAGCTCTACTACGAGTACACCGCCACGATGGCCGTGTTGGAGGCCCAACGCGCCGCCGGCCGCAATGCCCAAGTGGGCTCGAGATGAGCGAAGCGATGCATCGGCCGGTGGCCGGGCCCGCCCCCGAGGTGGCTGTGAGCAAGGACATGGTCAAGCGCGGCCTCGTCGTCGCGCCCGTTCTGATCGCCGTCTGCGGGTTCATCTGGGGTGCGTCCGGCGCATGGAGCGGTGCCTACGCCGTCGCGCTCGTGCTGGCGAACTTCCTGCTCGCGGCCGGCATCATCTCGTTCACCTCGCGCATCTCGCTCGCGGTCATGCTCGGCGGAATCATGTTCGGCTACCTCCTGCGCCTCGGCCTGATCTTCCTGGCGGTCTATCTGGTGAAGGACGCTGGGTGGATTTGTATCCCAGCGCTCGGTGCCACCATTATTGTCACTCACCTCGGTCTGCTCGTCTGGGAGTTGCAGTACCTGTCGCTGTCGCTCGCCTATCCAGGCCTCAAACCCGTCACCCGTCACTGAACGAAGAGGTTGTTCGCGATGCTCGCCTTGAAATTCCCGCCGATCAACGAGTTGATTCGTTGGCGCGACGTGTTCAGCGGCTTCAACAAGGTCGCGCTCATCGCGGTCCTTGCCGCCGTGATCGGCATCGCCATCTTCATGTTGGCGGTGACCAAGGACCCGATGACGGCCCCCACCGGCGTGCGCAACTTCGCCGAGCGCACCGTCGAGTTCGTCGAGAACGACATCGTCATGCAGACCATGGGCAAGGATGGGCTTCCCTGGACACCCTTCCTGCTGTCGCTGTTCCTGTTCGTCTACTTGTGCAACCTGCCGGGCATCATCCCGTTCTTCCAGATGCCCGCGACGGCCCGTATGGCCATCCCCCTGTTCCTGGCCCTGGTCGTGTGGGTCGTCTACAACGCCGTCGGCTTCCGTCACAACGGCATCAAGTACATCACCGGGATGGCCTGGCCGCACGGTGTGCCGGTGGCCATGCGCCCGCTGGTGGGTGTCATCGAACTGCTCTCCAACATCGTGCTGAGGCCGTTCTCCCTGGCCGTCCGACTTTTCGCCAA
>JAYVMH010000327.1:0-5369 GCA_043759015.1 Actinomycetota bacterium | reverse complement strand
GCACCCGAACGCGCGACGGTGAGCTCGGCGAGTTCAAGGACGGTGCGTTCCGCATCGCCATCGATCATCAGATCCCGATCCTGCCGCTCGTCGTGAACGGGACCCGCGAAGCGCTCCAGGCCGGCAGCTGGAAGATGAACGTCACCGAGGCCGAGGTGCGAGTGCTGGCACCGGTCCCCACCGAGGGCATGACGAACCTGGACATCGCCGCGCTGCGCGATCGCGTCCGCGATCTGATCGCCGCGGAGCTCGAGACGATGAGGAGCTGATGACCATACCTCGGCTGTTCGCCAGCGACGACGACCGCGACCTCGTGCGTGCCGAACGCGACGTGCGGCTCGCGTTCTCGAACCTCGACCTCGACCTGCGCGCGCTCACCGCGGTCAGCAACATCTTCCGGGCCGCCGCCGCGGTGCGGAACCACATGGAGCACGGGATCCTGGAGCAGCACGAGCTGTCCTGGAGCGCGTTCACGGCACTGTTCGTGCTGCGCGTGTGGGGCGAGATGGACGCCCGCTCTTTGGCCAACGAGGCGGGCGTCACCGCTGCCACGCTCACCGGTGTGATGAAGACCCTGGAGACGCGCCAGCTGATGAAGCGCCGTAGCGACACCTCCGACGGCCGGCGGGTGGTCGCCGCGCTCACCCCGAAGGGCCGCAAGGTGGTGGACGAGGTGATGCCGGCGTTCAACCGCCACGAGGCACTGGTCACCCAGGGCCTCACCGCCGACGAGCTCGACGAACTGGCGCACAGCCTGCGCGTAGTGCTGCGAACCGTGAACGCCATCGACCTCTGAGCGGCGTCAACGGCAACGGCAACGTCAACGGCAACGTCAACGGCAGGCCTCGCTGACGAGCCAGAGGAACGCGGGGTCGATCTGGTCGGCGAGCATCTCCGGATGCCACTGGACGGCGAACACCTCCGGCCGACCGGTCAACTCGAACGCCTCGACCACGCCGTCGTCGGTGGCCCCGGTGATCACCACCCCGTCGCCGATGCGCCCCACCGCCTGGTGGTGCAGGCTGTTGGTCACCGTCTGCCGGCCGTACAGCGCGGCGGCACGACTGCCGGCAGCGACCCGAACCGTGTGGCACCGATCGCTGCGTGGCCGGTCCCAGCCAGCGTGCTCGGGTGAATCCAGATGCTGCACCAGCGTGCCGCCGAGTGCGATGTTCAGCAGCTGAGCGCCCCGGCACACGCACAGCATCGGGATGTGGGCATCCAGCGCGGCTCGGATGAGCGCCAGCTCCCAGTCGTCGCGGCCGCGTTCGACCGCGCCGAGCTCGGGGTGCGGATCCTCGCCGTAGAGCTCGGGGTCGGGGTCGGCACCACCGGTCATCACCAGACCGTCGAGGCGGGCGACGATCTGAACCGGGTCGGTGTTGCGGGTGAGCTGCACGGGCAATCCACCCGCCTTCTCGATCACCTTCGGGTACTCGCTGAGGTGCACGTCCACTTCCTCGCCGCGCAACGCCGTGTAGTCGAACAGGGGGATCACCTCCGCCGGCCACCGACGACCCGACAACCCGATCAACGGCTGGATCACGCCCACGCCACCTTCACGGGCAGGCGCTTCATGCCGCAGATGAAGTTGCTGCGCAGTCGCTCGATCGGACCGTCGATCTCCACGGACTGCAGGCGCGGCAGTAGCTCCTCGAACAGCACCTTCAGCTCCATGCGCGCCAACTGCGCGCCGAGACACAGGTGCGGGCTGCGCAGGTTGAACGCGACGTGATCGTTCGGCGTGCGACGGATGTCGAACCGGAACGGGTCCGGGAACTGGCGGTCGTCGTAGTTCGCCGACGAGAACCAGATCACCACCTTGTCGCCCTCTCGGATGTGCTGACCGCGCAGCTCCACGTCCTGGGTGGCAGTCCGGCGGAAGTGCATGGTGACCGTGCCCCACCGCAGCACCTCCTCCACCGCGCTGTCCACCAGATCGCTGTCGCCGTCGATGCACGCCTGGCGCAACGCGGCGAACTGCTCGGGGCGCTCGGCGAGCGCCTTCAACCCGCCGGCCATCGTGTAGCGGGTGGTGTCGTTGCCGGCGCTGACCATCAGCACGAACAGGTTCTTGAACTGCAGCTCGGTGAGGCACTCGCCGTCGATTGTGGGTGCGAGCAGCTTGCTGATCACGTCCTCGGTGGGACAGCCGCGACGCTGCTCGGCCTGACGCTCCGCATAGCGATACAGCTCCAGCGCCGCCGGCGACCGGAACGGGATGTGCTTGAAGTCGTCGGTGTCGGTGAGCCCGACGGGGTGCTGCGTCATCTCCGGGTCGAGGTTGCCCAGCAGCGCGTCGCCCTGTTCCACCAACCAGTCGCCGTCGCTGTCGGGAACGCCGAGGAGGCGGCCGAGCATCTTCATCGGCAACTGCTTGGCGACCCGATCGACGTAGTCGAACCGATCGCCGCGCTCGCGTGCGTCCAGCACCACGTCGCGGGCCAACTCGCGGATGCCTTCCTCGTACGCGTAGACCTCGCGCCGGCTGAACGGCTTGCTGACGAGGCGGCGGTAGCGGGTGTGCTCGGGCGGGTCGTACTCGAGCATGTTGCGGCGGAGGTGGAAGTCGTCGCCCTCGATCTCTTCGAGCGTGATGCCCTGTGCGCTGGAGAACAGCTCGACGTGCTGGCTGACGTGCAGCAGGTCCTCGTAGCGGGTGACCGCCCAGAAGCCCTTGCCGCCATCGTGTTCCTGCCACCAGCTCACCGGCTCCTCGTCGCGCAACCGCTTGAACGTCGCGTGCGGGAAGCCGTCGACGTACGTGTCGGGGTCGACGATGTCCAGATCGGACCGTCCGAGCTCCGCGTTCAGATCCGGTCCGGCGCTCACATGTCCTCCAACGTGGTGCCGCCGGCGAACGTGGTGCCGACGCTGCGGAAGTAGCCACCGATGATCTCGCGCACTTCGAGTCGCGCGACCTCCTCCACCGGGCTGGGCAGGAGCTCGAGCTCGGCATCGCCCGCCCACGCCTGACCGAGCTCGACATCGCGGCCGCTCATGGTGACGAGTTGGTGATAGCTGTCGGTGCCGTCGCCCTCGATCGCGGGCATGTACCGCGAATGGACCATCGGGTGGCCGTTGACGAAGCCGCTCGACGAGCTCTGTTCGCGAAGCGTCACGTACGCGTTGACGATCCGCCGATCGTTGGCCGCGACCGTGCCGGCGAACCGTCCACCGGCCGCCAGCCGAGGGCCGGCCCTGCCGATCGTCACCGGACGCGTCTGCCAGATGCTGCCGAGCTTCTTCGGGTACCCCTGGAAGTGGCCTCGCACGAGTGCGAAGTCCTTGTCGACCCAGATGTAGACGCACCTGCTGTAGATCGCACCGCGATACGTGCAGCGCACGACCACGAACGCTTCCTTGTACTGCGATCGAACCGGATCCATCAGCTCCGAGTGGTCGGGTCCGCAGCTCTGCCAGTCGGCGAAGATCATCGCCACCGCACCCGGGTCCTGGTCGTCGGGCACGAGCGACAGCGGTTCGGGCAGCAGTTCGGCCACCCGTGCAGGGTCGGTGCGGAACTCGACCGTCAACAGGTCGCCGCTGTAGTGCCACGGCATCTGCGGGAGGATCGACGCTCCACCGAGTTCGGTGCGAGGGAAGATGAACCCGTTCATCGCCGTCATGTGCCGTACATCCGAGTCATGGCGGGTCACTATAGTTTGGCCCCAAACGACCAGGGGACGGGCCCGTGCCTTCCCGCGGGCGAGAAGGGAAACGGCGTGGCCGACATTCGAAGGATCCTGCTCGACGGCTTTCCCGTTGTGATGATGCGCGACGGCGAGCGCCTCGTCGCTCGCGACGGTCGGGTGATCGGCGTCGACGACGCCGTCCACCTCCCGCCGGTCGAACCGACCAAGATCATCTGCTGCCACCTCAACCACGTGAGCAGGGTGCAGGAGTTCGGGGTCTCACTGCCGCCGGCGCCCACCTACTTCCACAAGCCGATCAGCGCGCTCAACGCCCACCGCGGCGCTGTCGTTCGCCCGTCGAACTGCAAGTGGTTGAACTACGAAGGTGAGGTGGCGATCGTGATCGGTCGCACCTGCCGCAACGTCAGCCATGCCGAGGCCGCCTACTACATCGCCGGCTACACGGTGGCGAACGACTTCGGCTTGCACGACTTCCGCGACACCGACAGCGGTTCGATGCTGCGCGTGAAGGGTGCCGACACGTTGTGCCCGATCGGCCCCGGTCTGGTGAGCGACTGGGACTTCCGCGGCAAGCGGATCCGCACGCTCGTCAACGGTGTGGTTCGCCAGGACGGCAGCACCGACGAGATGGCGTGGGACATGCACTACCTCGTTGCCGACATCGCCCGACTGATCACGCTCGTACCCGGCGACATCATCCTCTCCGGCACACCCGCCGTCAGTCGCGCGGTCTCCCCGGGCGACGTGGTGACGGTGGAGGTCGAGGGCCTCGGCTCGCTCACCAACCACATCGTCGAAGGGCCCACGCCGGTGAGCGACGAGATCGGCGCACAGCCCACCGAGACCGAAGAGGTGCTCAGTACGGCGATGGGTGGCGATTGGCCGCTGCGCGGGCAGCGTCGACCCAACCCGACCACGCTCGCCGAGCTGCCGTTCCCACGAGTTCGTCCGAAGCTGCCCGAGGGGATGCAGTGACACCGTTCTGCGGCGGCACCCGGGTCGACGTCGGCGGCGTCGCCGTGAGCACCGATCACTTCATCGGCGGACGACGGGTGCCGAGCGCTCGAACCTTCGCCGATCACTCGCCACTCGACTGGAGCATCACCCTGGCCGACGTGTCGCGCGGCGATGCCGAGACCGCCGAGCTCGCCGTGTCCGTGGCCGCCGAAGCGTTCCCCGAATGGGCGGCGATGGGTGTGAAGGGCCGCGGCGCGGTGATGCGACGCGTCGCCGACCTGATCGACGAACACGTACCCTCCTTGGCCGCCGTGGAGTGCCTGGACATGGCGATGCTCGAGGAGAGCCTCCGGTTGCGCGTGCTGGCCCGCGGTGCGCGGAACTTCCGGGCGTACGCCGACCTGGCCGAGCAGTACGACGAACGCGTCTGGAGCAGCAACGGCACAGCGAATCGGGTGCTCCGGATGCCCGCCGGACCGACGGTGGTGATCACGCCGTGGAACGCGCCGTTCATGCTCTCGACCTGGAAGACCGCACCGGCGCTCGCTGCCGGTTGCACCGTGATCCTCAAGCCGGCCGAGTGGTCACCCCTGTCCTGCTCGTTGTTGATGGACCTCGTCATCGAGGCAGGATTCCCTCCGGGGGTCTTCAACCTCGTCCAGGGAATCGGCGAGGAGGTCGGGGCCGCGCTCGTGGCGCATCCCGGAGTTCGTCGCATCTCCTTCACTGGCTCTCCCGAGACCGCGCGTCACATCG
>JAYVMH010000326.1:0-5380 GCA_043759015.1 Actinomycetota bacterium | reverse complement strand
TCGTTGTCGTTGCCGATCTGGTGCGCTCCGGTCGTCGACCGCGCCGTCACCTGCGCACCACTCGCGTGCAACGCAACGCCGACGTGGTTCGCCTCGGGGCCGCCGTCGGCGCCAACTACGCGGGCACCGCGGCCCGCAAGCTGTTCGCCGGTGCGGAGCGACGCGTGGAGCTCGACCGCGAGCGCGAGCTGAAGACGGCAGAGGCGGTGGCCGAACGGCTCGGCAACATGAAGGGCGCGTTGATGAAGCTCGGCCAGATGGCCAGTTACGTCGACGAAGCCCTTCCTGCGCCGTTGCGCGAGGCACTCGCACAACTCCAGGCGAACGCGCCGCCGATGAGCGGGGAACTCGCCGCGCAGGTGATCGAGGGCGACCTCGGCGCGCGGCCCGAGTCGCTGTTCGTCGAGTGGGATCCCATCCCCATCGCCGCCGCCAGCATCGGTCAGGTGCATCGAGCCCTGGCGATCGACCCGCTCACGGGTGAGGAACGAGCGGTCGCCGTCAAGGTCCAGTACCCGGGTGTCGCCGACGCGG
Organism: Actinomycetota bacterium; assembly: GCA_043759015.1. Taxonomy (GTDB): domain Bacteria; phylum Actinomycetota; class Acidimicrobiia; order Acidimicrobiales; family Ilumatobacteraceae; genus UBA668. The sequence goes on along the minus strand of JAYVMH010000326.1, from coordinate 4,846 downwards.
TGGCCACCGATCTGAAGAACGCCGACCTGCTCGGCATGTTGCTGCAGCAGGGGTTCGGCGGGCTGAACCCCGACGAGATGGTCGCCGAGATCAAGGACCGCCTTGCCGAGGAGCTCGACTATCGGCTCGAAGCAACGAACCAGCAGCGCTTCGCCGAGTACTTCGCGGGGCACCCGTTCATCCACGTGCCGGCGGTGCTGCCCTCCTTCAGCGGCGAGCGGGTGATCACCAGCGAGCTCGTCGAAGGCGCGACGTGGCAGGAGATGCTCACCTGGCCGCAGACCGAGCGCGATCTCGTGGGCGAGTGCCTGTTCCGCTTCGTGTTCCGCAGCCTCTACGGGATGCACGCGTTCAACGGCGACCCTCATCCGGGCAACTACCTGTTCCACGGCGAGGGCCGGGTGACGTTTCTCGACTTCGGTCTGGTGAAGCACTTCACCGATCACGAGATGTCGACGTTCATCGCGATGGTCAGAGCTGCGGCATACGACCACGACGGCGTCGCGTTCCGCCGGATCCTCGAACGCGCAGGAATGCTCCGCGAGGGATGCCCCGCCCCCGACGACCAGGTCGCCGAGTACTTCAGCCAGTTCTACGAGAGCGTGCGCCACGACCAGGAGGTCACCTGGAGCAGCGAGTACGCGAGCCGGATCGTGCGCCACACGTTCGATCGCACGAGCCCGATCGCCCAGTTCGCCACCGTGCCCAAGGCGTTCGTGTTCATCCAGCGGATCAACCTCGGCCTGTACGCGCTGCTGGGCGAGCTGCGGGCCACCGGCAACTACCGGCGCATCGCCGAGGAGCTCTGGCCGTTCGTGAAGGGCCGGCCCAGCACGCCCATGGCCGTGGCCGAACTGGATTGGCTGCAGGCCGCCGACCGCCATGGCGGGCCCGGCCGATAGCGTCGCTCGGATGCGTCGCTCGCTTCCCCTGGCCGTCCTCGCCTGTGCACTCGTGGTCCTCGCCGCCTGTGGAAGCTCCCCGAGCGGGAACGGCGGCACTGCAGCACCCGACACCACATCGAACGTTCCCAAGCCCAGCGTGTCGCTCCCCTCGTCGGCGCCGACGTCGCTGGTGATCACCGACCGCACCGTGGGAACCGGCAAGAAGGCCGCCGCCGGCGACAAGGTGGTCGTCAACTACATCGGCGTGCGCGACGCCGATGGATCCTCGTTCGACAACAGCTACGACCGGGGCAAGCCCTTCGAGGTGACGCTCGGTGCCGGCCAGGTGATCCCGGGCTGGGATCAGGGTCTGCTCGGCGTGCAGGCGGGCGGCCAACGACAGCTCGACATCCCACCGGCGCTGGCATACGGCGACAAGGGCGCGGGCACCAAGATCAAGCCCGGCGACGCGCTCTCGTTCGTGATCGACGTGCTCGCCATCCTGTCCGCGTCGCAGGCGTCGGACCAGCCGACCGTCACCGTCGTCAAGGCCGGCCCGACCACCACCGTGAAATCGACCGACCTCGTCGTCGGCAGCGGTGCGTCGCCCGCGGTCGGCAAGAAGTTCGCCGTGCAGATCATTCTCTACCGGGCCGACACGGCCGAGCTCGTCACCTCCACGTGGGGTGGCCCGCCCGTCACGTTCGACTTCGGACCCGGTGTGCAGACGTTCCCCGGCGTCCTCGCCGTGGCCGACGGGATGAAGGTCGGCGGTCGTCGCCAGGCGCAGCTGCCGTTCCGCCAGATCTTCGACGGCAAGGGCAACACCAACCTCAAGGTCCCCGCCGGCATCGACCTCGTCATCGTCATGGACCTCGTCGCCGTCTACTGACCCGACGTCCCGCCCGGCCGAAGGAACTTCCGGGGCTGATTCCTTCCAAAGGGGTTCCTGGGGCGATTTCGTCTCGAAAGCCGCAGCCAGGATGACCCAGATGGACGACTTGATGGAGTCACCCTCACTCAGGCCGCGTTGGAGAACACCACCGCGTCAGGGTCGTCGTCGAACCGGATTGCAAGCGCAACACCGTCCGCGACGACGCGCACCACCCGGGCGCGACGACGTTGCGCATAGGCACCCGGGCGCGGCGCTCGCTCTCCCTTCGGGAGCCAACGGTGATGGACCAGCGCGACCGCGTCCTGCGCCGACGCCCGCGCCATCAACGCCGGTGACAGCTCCTCACCACTGTCGGCCACTTCGTCGAGGAACACCACCCGGACGGCCGTCGCCGCCAGCTCGTCGATCCGATCGGCGTCGATGACTTCGAGCCCGTAGACGCGGACCAGTGGCGAGGGAGGCGGAGGGCACTCGACGAGGCGGGCATCGAACCAGCGGACGAGCTGCATTGCCAGCGAAGCATGAGGTTGGTTGGCGGTCATACCCACACTGGGCACGACCGCCGCGGCGGATCGGCAAACCTCACCGGACGAGCGCGGCCTCCACCTGCGCCGCTGTAGCAACGACGTCCGCGCCGTACCGCCGCTGCGGCGATCGCGTGAGCCGCTCGACCGGACCACTGATGCTGACGGCCGCGACGATCTCGCCGAGTCGGTCGAGCACGGCGGCACTGACCGAGGCGACACCGGGCTCGCGCTCCTCCGCGCTCTCGGCCACCGACGGGGCGTCGCCACCCGCGAGCACCTTGCCCGCCGAGCCGAACGCCAGCGGCAGCAGCGCGCCGACGGGCACCACCCACTGCAGCGCGTGGCTGGACAGCAGCGACACCACGCAACGTCGGCCGTCGTTCTCGCGCACGTACAGCTGCACGCTCTCGCCCGTGCGGTCGCGCAGGGCCACGAGCGCCGGCGTGGCCAGCTCGGCCAGCGGGAACTCATCGGTGGCGACCTGGCCGAGGCGGATCAGCTCGAAGCCGAGACAGAACCGGCCCTGCGAATCACGTCGGACCAGGTGGTGTCCTTCGAGCGCGACAGCGAGCCGATGCGCGGTCGCTCGCGGCAGCCCCGTCGCCTGCTGCAGCGCCGCGAGCTCCAGGGGTCCCCCGGCGAGCGCCTGCAGGATCGCAACGCCTTTGTCGATCACCCCGACGTTCGATACACTCTCCATATTCGGGAATGTTATCCCATCATCTGGGACACAACTCGAATCCGTCATCCATAACGGAAGGTGCACCGCATGACATCCACCGAGCGTTCCCCGCAACCGAGGACCCTCGCCGAGAAGGTGTGGGACCGCCACGTCGTCCACTCGGGAGCGGACGAGCCCGACCTGCTGTACATCGATCTCCACCTCGTGCACGAGGTCACCAGCCCGCAGGCGTTCGACGGGCTTCGTGTCACCGGCCGGCCGGTCAGGCGACCCGACCTCACCATCGCCACCGAGGACCACAACGTGCCCACAGCGAACATCGACCAGCCGATCGCCGACCCGATCTCGGCACGTCAGGTGCAGGTGCTGCGCGAGAACACGGCCGAGTTCGGCATCACCAACTTCCCGATGGGCCACCCCAACCAGGGCATCGTGCACGTGATCGCGCCCGAGCAGGGCCGCACGCTCCCAGGGATGACCGTCGTCTGTGGCGACAGCCACACCGCCACGCACGGCGCGTTCGGTGCCCTCGCCTTCGGCATCGGCACCAGTGAGGTGGAGCACGTGCTCGCGACGCAGACGCTCCCACAGACCCGTCCGAAGTGGATGGCGGTCACCGTGGACGGCGCCACACCGGCCGACGTGACCGCCAAGGACATCGTGCTCGCGATCATCGGCATCATCGGCACCGGCGGCGGCATCGGCCACGTCATCGAGTATCGCGGCGCGGCGATCCGCGCCCTGTCGATGGAGGGCCGGATGACGTTGTGCAACATGAGCATCGAGGCCGGTGCGAAGGCCGGGCTCGTCGCGCCCGACGACACCACGTTCGAGTACCTGCTCGGACGCACCAACGCCCCCGAGGGCGCCAAATGGGAGGCAGCGGTGGCCGACTGGCGCTCGCTCGTCACCGACGCCGGCGCCGTGTTCGACAAGGAGGTCGTCATCGACGCGTCGTCGCTGCGCCCTCAGGTCAGCTGGGGAACCAACCCCGCACAGGTGGTCGGCATCGACGACGCCGTGCCGTCGCCCGACTCGATCGCCGATCCGACAGCGCGCGACGCCGTCGCCCGAGCCCTGGAGTACATGGGCCTCGCGGGCGGCACGCGCATCCGCGACATCAAGGTCGACACCGTGTTCATCGGCTCGTGCACCAACAGCCGCATCGAAGACCTCCGCGCCGCAGCCGCGGTGATGAAGGGGCGCACGGTCACCGTGCCGCGGGTGATGGTCGTACCCGGCAGCCACGCCGTGAAGGCCCAGGCCGAGGCGGAAGGGCTGCCCGCGGTGTTCCGTGCCGCCGGCGCCGACTGGCGCGAGCCGGGCTGCAGCATGTGCCTGGCGATGAACCCCGACAAGCTGGCCCCCGGCGAGCGATCGGCCAGCACCAGCAACCGCAACTTCGAGGGGCGCCAGGGCCGTGGCGGGCGCACCCACCTCGTCTCCCCCGCGGTCGCCGCGGCCACCGCTGTCGCCGGCCACTTCGCAACGCCCGCCGATCTGGAGGTCGTGTCATGAAGTCCGTTCACGTGATCCAAGGCCGCGGCGTGCCGCTGAAGCGCAGCGACGTCGACACCGACCAGATCATCCCCGCCGAATGGCTCAAGCGCGTGGAACGCACCGGCTTCGAGAAGGGTCTGTTCAGCACGTGGCGCGACGACCGCAACTTCGTGCTCAACGACGAGAGGTACACGGGTGCGAGCATCCTCGTCGCCGGGCCGTCGTTCGGGGTCGGCTCCTCCAGGGAGCACGCCGTGTGGGCCATCCAGCAGGGCGGATTCGACGCCGTGATCGCGCCCAGCTTCAGCGACATCTTCCGCAACAACTGCACCAAGAACGGGCTGGTTCCCGTCGTCGT
>JAYVMH010000325.1:0-11761 GCA_043759015.1 Actinomycetota bacterium | reverse complement strand
TGTTCGCATCGCTGCCACCGTTGCCTCTCGAAGCAGTCGGACGCGCGGCGAAGGAGATCACGGTGCGCGCCGGTACGGTGGTCGTGGCCGAGGGCGATGAGGGTCACGAGTTCTACGCGATCGCGTCGGGTCAGCTCGAGGTGGAGTTGAACGGTGAGCACATCTGCATGCTTGAGCGCGGCGACTCCTTCGGCGAGGTGGCCCTCCTGTCCGACGTGCCGCGCACTGCCACTGTGATCGCTCGTACTGCGTGCGAACTGCTCAGCATCGACCGGGCCTCGTTCCTCTTGGCCGTGACCGGGCACGGGGACCACCAGCAGGCCGCGCGGGGATCCATTCAGGGACTGCAACTCAACGCCCACGACGCGGCGCGACTATCCGCCCGTGAGCCGGAGCTCGACACCCCCTGACAGCGTGGAACAGCGTGGTCAGCCCAGGCGGAGCGTTTCGAGCGGCTCGAGACGCGCTGCCTTCACCGAGGGCAGCAGTCCGGCGATGACCGAAACCCCGACGGCCAAGCCGATCCATGTCGGGATGCGGCCGTAGTCGATCACTACGGTCCAGTCCTCGACTGTCGAGACCGCGTGGACGATGCCGACGCCAACGGCTGCGCCGACGAGCCCGCCAAGCAGCCCGACGAACAGCGATTCGAGCATGAACTGCCCACCGACCCGGGACCGGGTGTGGCCGAGCGCGCGCCGGATGCCGATCTCTGACGAGCGTTGGATCACCGAGATCGACATGACGTTCGCGATGCCGAGCCCGCCGACGAACAGCGCCAGCAGCCCGGCGAACAGGGCCACGCGCTGCAGCGTTTTGTCGGCTTGCGCGGACGCGGCGAGCGCGTCGCTGGGCACCTTGGTCGTGATCGACTCGGGTCCGCCGAGGTTGATGGCGATCGGGAGGAGGTCGGCGGACTGTTGCGTTGTACCGTTGCGGGCGCGCAGGTACAACTTGGATGGTTTGCCCTCGGTGCCGAAGTCGTTCCTAGCCGCCCATTGGGTGATGAATACGGCGTTGTCGAGGTCGGGTTGCAGCGCCACTGACGACAGCACTCCGACCACGCCGAAGTTCACGTTGTTGAGCCGGATGGTGCGGATCTCGCCACGCAGGAAGCCGTACTTATGGGCCAATGCCGCGCCGAGCACTGCGGCGTGGATGTGGTTGTCGATGTCGGGCTGGTTCAGCCAGCGTCCGCTCACGAGCTGCACCCGCAGGACAGCCGGTAACCCCAGATCGGCCGCTTGCACCGGCACCGGGAACGCTTCGTAGAAGTCCTTGGTGCCGGCCGTGGGTAGGGCGACGACGCCGCTCAGCCCGGTGACCGCGGCCGCGCCGACCACACTGGGGACCTGCAGTGACCGAACCACCGCGTCGGTGGGGAACGTCGGGTTCTGTTGGCCGAAGGTTCCCCCGGCGTCGGCGACGATCAAGGTGTTGCCCAGTTCGGCGAGCTTGGCCTGGAGCGCACCCTTGGCGCTCTCGGTCAGTCCGACTGCGGCCACCATGGCGGCCACGCCAACGATGGGACCGAGCATGATGAGCAACGTGCGACTCCGGCGCGCGGTGAGGCCAGCCCACGCGACACCCAAGAGCTCACGCAAGCGACTCAACTCCTCGCCTGCCGTTCATCGGCGACGATCTGGCCGTCGCGCATCGAGATCTTCCGATCCGCACGAGCAGCGACCGTCAGGTCGTGGGTGACCATCACCACGGCGCGCTCGTCGTGACGAAGTGATTCGAAGATGTCGAGCACGTTGGCGGCATTCGTCGAATCGAGCGCGCCGGTCGGCTCGTCGGCCAACAAGATGAGCGGGTCGGTGACGATCGCGCGGGCGATCGCGACGCGTTGCTGCTCGCCGCCTGACATCTCCACGGGGCGATGGTCGGCGCGGGACGCGAGCCCCACCCGCTCGAGCGCGTTCTCGGCTCGCCGACGTCGCTCGCTCGCCTTCAGGTTCCGGTAGAGCAGCGCGGTCTCGACGTTACCGGCAGCGGAGAGGTGGGGAATCAGATGGAACTGCTGGAACACGAACCCGATCGAGTCTCCACGCAGCGACGAACGCCTTGCGTCGTCGAGGCCGCCAACGTCGATGCCGTCGACGCGAACGATGCCCGAGCTCGGCAGGTCGAGACAGCCGAGCAGTCCGAGCATCGTCGACTTCCCTGATCCCGACGGGCCGACGATCGACATGAAGTCGCCCGCGTGGATCGACATCGAGACCTCGCGTAGGGCGTACACAACGACGTGCTCGCCGTAGTGGCGTGACACCGATTCGAGCTCGAGCAGCACCTCGCTCATCGTGGTTCCGGTCAGGGTTTCGCCGGCGATGGCGAGCCGCCGACCGACGCTTCAGCCGAGGTCTCGACCACGACCACTTCCCCGCCGTTGAGCCCAGAGACGATCTCGATGAAGGACCCCTCGGTGATCCCGGTGACGACGGCCACCTCGGTGATCTTGCCCGTCGCGCCGAGATCGATGACCCGTACCACGTCCTTGCCGGTCCCGTCCTGCTTCACCGCCGCAATAGGGACGGCGAGCACGCTCTCGCGTTGGTTGATGACGACGTCGATGGTGACGGTGGCCCCATCGGCAGCGCCGAGTGAGCCGGGGTCGCCGACGTCGACCTTGCCGCCGTAGGTCTGGGCACCGGTCTTGGCGTCGATGAGCACGGTGTCGTCGAGCTGCGAGATGGTCCCGGGTACCTCGTTGGTTCCTCCGGCCAGCTTGACGGTGACGTTCTGGCCCACCTTCAACTTTGTTCGGTCCGAAGCGGTCGCGCTGAGCTTCACCGTGAAGCCGCTGTCGGTGAGGGAGAGCAACGGGGTTCCCGCAGCGATGACCTGGTCCTGTTTCACCAGCACCTGCCCGACCCGCATCGGCCAGGCCGCCGCGATCAGATCGCCTGGTTTGAAGACCACGTCGTGGCGAATAGTGTTAACCACGACCCTGAAGCTGGACTGTCCGGCTGCCCACACCACGGTCCCGGGCACGGCTTCGTAGTCGGTGCCAGGAATCGCCGTGCCCGTGATCTGGTAGCTCACCGACGTGTCCTTGGTCGGTGGCTGATCTGCCGTGATGATGAACGTGACCGTGCCCCCGGGGCCGACCTGGAGCGTCGAAGCGGTCACGGACATGGACGGTACGTTCGCCGACTCGATGACAGTGCTCACCGACGAGGCCGCCCCGACCGTGTACGCGGCGTCGGGGCCGATTGTCACCGTCAGCGTTTTCTGGTCGCGCACCAAGTCGTCGACCACCGTGGGAATCTGCACCTGTGCAGAGGTCTGTCCCGGTGGGACGACGATGTCGGTCTGCGGCATCACAAAGTCCGTCCCGGGCACAGCCGACCCGCCGTAGGAGAAGTGAGCGACGATCCGTTCCGTGGTTGCCTGCGAGAGGTTGAGGGTCACGATGAACGGTTGACCCTTGGCGAGCAGTGCCGTGGATGACGACAGGGAGATGGTCGGCAGCGCTGCGCTGCCCGTCTGCCCGAGCACCGTCACGACGGCAGTTGCGACGGCTGCCACGGTGTAGGCACCCGAGCTCGTCGGTGCGATGGCGACAACCAGTCGCTTGTCGTGGGTGATGCTCGTGTGCGGCCGGGTGAGGATGGTGATGGTGGCGCTCGATTGCCCATTTGGGATGAGCACGACCGGATCGAAAGGTGTGTAATCCTGCACCGGCGCCAGGTCGCCGGACACGCTCAATGCGATCTGGGTGTCGGCGGTGACGGGGGCGCTGGCAGTGATCGTGAGCGTTGCGGTGTCGCCGGCCACGACCGACTGCGACGTGCCAATCGTGATGGTCGGTTGCACCACCGTCGCGAGGAGTCGATTCACGCTGGAGTTCCGAGCGAAGGCTGCACCGATGCCCGAGCCGACGCCCGCAGCCGTGAAGCCCGACGAGCTCTTCGAGGCGCTGCCCGGCACGACGACGGACGCTGCGTTCTTCGGGCCATTCTTGTATCCGTTGCCGGGTGTGAGGGCCATCGTCAGGGTCTGGGTCTTGGCGGTAGCCGCGGCCGGGTAGTTGTGGGCCGCCTGGAACCGTCCGAGGGCCGCCCGCGTCTGCGCGGTGTACAGATCGCCAACGGGTCCCGGATCGAATCCGCCGTTGGTGAGGATCTGGTTGAGCTGGCGCACATCGGTGCCGCGATCACCGACGTCGAGTGGTCGATAGAACGCCAGGTCGCCGTTGACGGCAATCGCTTCTCGTCCGTCGAGCTCCATGATCGTCGCGCCGACCGCCACCGTGTCACCGTCCTTGGTGGTGATCGGCCCCACCCGCCCCGACGCTGCAGAGGTAACTTGGCGCTGCTCGTCGCGGGTGAGTCGACCGGTCAGTGTGACCTTCTCCTGGAGTCGTTGGCGACCCACCTCGGCCGTGACGATGAGATCGTGATTGGACGTGGTTCGCTTGCCCCAGGTGGCCCATGTGACTCCCGCGATGGCGACGGCCACGACGGCGACGACCGCGAGTATCCAACCGGTTCTGTGCTTGGCGCTCACGGCGTGGCCTTCTTCTGGGCTTGCGTCGCGCAATCGCGGACGTCGCTCGACGTCAGGATGTCCTGTCCGGGTGGGGCGACGAACTGTGGTGCCCCACCCGAGGTGCTGCCGATCGCGAAGAGTCGACCCTTGCTGTCCGGCTTCGGTGTGGGGATCTGCCACCCCTTGCCGATCATGCAGCCGCGCCATAGGAGATAGGTCTCGTTCGACTTCTGGGTCTGCGCCGGTGTCTGACTGTCCTGCGCCGCGGTTGCGTCCTTCATGGCCTGCAGGATGTTGCTCTGGGCGGCGCAGGTCGTGAGCGACTTGATGTAGTTCGGATCGTTGGCCGGTGACGATGGGTTCTTGGCGTCGGGGACGCCGATGAACTTTACGCCGTTGTTCTTCAGGCATTGCGAGAACTTCGTGGTCGCGGCGAAGAACGCGGTCATCGGGTCTTCTTTAGCCAAGGGGATCGCGGTCGTCTCTGGGCCACCAGAGGAGACGGGGCCACGAGAGGGGACAGTGGCGTTCGAAGGCGTGGTATCGGCCGGCGCGGGGCGTTGCACGCCTTGCGACGTGACCTTCCAGCCCGGTGGCAGCTGGATGTCGACCTGCCCCGCCGAGATGACCCCGGTGGCCCTCGGGCTGCTGGTGCCACAAGCCACGAGCGACGCAGTGAACAGCACGGTGTAGAACACGAACCGTCTTCGCGTCAAGTTCGACCTCCCCCGGCCCCGGCCCAACCTAGTGGCACTTTCGTTCGGCGGACGAACTGGTCAAAAACCCCCCACGAGGCGCGGCGACATGATCGAGCCAACGCTCGGTTCAGACCATTAGTGACGCAGGGCGCTCCGCGGGGTCCTTGTTGACCGGCCTCGTCCACTGATCGCCGGGAAGGTTTGTCCCCAGCACGATGCGGTACGGCGGGCCAGCCAGATTGCGGTGAAGCCATCCCGCCGGAGCTTCGAGGCGGCATCCCGGGCCAACATCGGTGACCTTCCCGTGCTCGTCGGCAAAGCTACCAGTGCCAGAGATCACCCAGCTGATGGAGTCGAACTCGTGCCAGTGCAGTGGCTCGTCCTCGGCCAGGTCTTGATCGAACGCCAAACCATGCAGGCCACGCTGAGCGACCTCGGCGAGTGCCGCCACCTCAGTGATAGGCTCATTGATCCGGAAGTCGTACTTCATGCTTGATCCTCCTCCAACGGGGTGCCCAACCCCTCAGGAAAATAGCACACCTGCCGGCGCGTCGAGTTGACGACGTCGAACGAGGCGGCGAAACCGTGATCCGGCACCGATTGTCACTATCACGTTTCTTCCTCGCCGCATCGGCGGCTCACTGGTTCCCGAACGCTGTCTCGAACTGGTGGGCGAGGTTGACGAACGCCGCACCGCCGTCGGACTCGATGACCAAGCGTTCGATCTCGCCACTGAACGGCACGAGGGGTCGTAGCCGTCGCACACCGGAACTGGGCGCCCAACCCCGACCGCGCAGGGAGGCCGCGGAGTTCGGGGTCCACAATGCCGGCCATTCGTGCGGGAGTCGGCCGCCGCCAACCACAGCACCGTCGGCGGTGAAGGCGACGTCCATCCCCCCGCCGGCTGGACGGCTAACGACGCCGACGGTCACGGCACCGACAGGGATTCCGCACAGGCAAGCGGGTCATGTGCTCGCTGACAAAACTGCAGCCGAAGGTCCGCTGCGTCCCCGGCGAACCACACCCAGCCCTCATTGCAGTCGCGCCGTTCGACGATCACCCCGACCACGTCCTCGTCACGGCCGTGCGCGAACCTGAACTCGCTGACCGAACCATGAGGCCCCGCCTCCCCCGACGCTCCATTATCGAAGAGCAGCACCACGATCGTGTTGTCAGACGCGCCCATATCGTCGAGCGCGTCGAGAACAAGGCCGATCTGCGCGTCGGCGTGGCTGAGGAACCCGGCATAGACCTGCATCATCGTGGCGTACAACCGGCGCTCATCAGCCGGGAGTGCGCCACAAGCGGGCACGTGGTGCGACGGTGCTGGCAACTCAGTACCTTTTTGGGGACGATCCCGAGCCGGACCTGACGCTCAAGTGTGGCCTCGCGCCAGGCCTCCCAACCGTTGTCGAACTGGCCCCGGTACCGATCGCTCCACTCGGGGGCGACGTGGCGGGGCGCGTGGGTTGCGCCGAGGGCGAACCACAACAGGAAGGGACGGCCAGGCTGGTTGCGACGCAGACTGCGGAGCCGGGTGATCGCCTCCTGCGCCAAATCCTCGCTGAGGTGGTAGCCCTGCTCGGGGGTGCAGGGAGGATCGACGTAACTATGGTCCCGGATCAGTTCCGGGGCCCAATGGCTGGCATCGCCGCCCAGGAATCCGTACGCGTGCTCGAAGGCCCTACCGAGAGGCCAGTTCCCGAACGGCCCCGATAGCGATCGCTCGTCGCGCGGGGTGAGGTGCCACTTACCAACCTCGAACGTGGCATAGCCCTCGGAACGAAGAATCTCGGCGAGCGTCGCGGCCTCGGCTGGGATCCGGGCCGTATAGCCCGGGAAGTTCATCGGCAGGTCGGGCAGCATGCCCATCCCAACGCGATGGTGGTTGCGACCGGTGATCAGGCAGGCCCGCGTGGGCGAGCACACAGCGGTGGTGTGGAAGTTACTGAGCCGAACGCCCCGCGCCGCGAGTCGGTCGATGGCTGGAGTGGCGATGTCGGAGCCGTAGCAACCGAGTTGCGCGAAGCCGGTGTCATCGAGGATGATCACGACCACGTGCGGCGTGCCCTCACGGTACTGGCGTAAAGCGCGCTCTGCGCGGGCCCGGGCCGCGGTGAGCACCGGTGTCGCTGTGGCCACCGGGGTCGCGCCCGCTCCATCAGCAGTTGCCCTCATCACCTTCCCCACGAAAGTATCTTCTGTTACTTTCGTGGTCAGCGTACGAGAAGCCACTACGCGGATATGGCCCGGGCGGCGATCGTCGTTTCGTCCTGGCGAGGACGACGAGCGGAGGGCTTGAAAGCGACACGACCTCACTGTTCGCGAGGCCCAACGACGTCGCGAGTCCGTCGGCGTCGTGTGGTCGCCAACCCGCACCCAGCACGAACTTGCGAAACAGCGTCGAGGCTGGCCGGCGGAGCACAGTTGGTACTCCGAGTGAACGCACGAACTCCTGCGAATCGGCATCGGCGCCGGATCGATGGACCTCGGCCACGAAGTATCGGCCGTCGGGTCGCAGCACACGCATTGCCTCTCGCAACCCTGTCTCCTGATCCGGCCAGTGCTTGATGGAGGTGATACTCACCACCACGTCGAAGCTGCCGCTCGCAAAGGGCAGCTCGCCAGCGGAACCTTGAATAGCTGCGAAGCGGTCGCCGAAACGCGTGCCTCGGAGGCAAGCACGTCGGACCTGATCCAGGTTTGAATCAATGCCCGTGAGAGTCCACGAGCGATGGCTGGCAGCGAGCGATACGAGAAGGTGTCCGCCCCCGCAGCCAATGTCGAGGATCGACGCCCCAGTCGCGATGGCTCCGAGGCTGGCCGTCAAGGGAGCCAACAGCGGCTTAACCGCCCTTTCACCCTCAATACGGTCGCAGCCCCAGGCTTGGAGGCGACTGGCCGGGGCCGTGACATGACGGAACGCAGACCACCCAGACATAGGCGGATCGGAGCGGGCACTATTGCGATACACCGAGGCGAAAAGGCGTACCATGCTGGGCGTGAATGGAGCACATGTGCGCGGGGCTGGTGAGGTTCGCACCCGAGCGCGCACCCTGGGTTGATCCGTGAAGCCTCCCGTGACGAACCATCAGTGATGCTCCGACGTACACCCAATCGACCACAAATCGTCGAGGAACCTTCGCGCATCGATCCGACCACGCTCGACGATCCCCTTCTCGTCTTAGGCGTGGTCAATCGCGATCCGGCGGCCCTGGAAGAGCTGTACCGCCGTCACGCTGGTTTCATCCACTCGATGGCCCTTCGCGTGCTGCGGCGCGCCGACCTCGCTGCTGACGTCGTGCAGGACGTGATGTGCTCGCTGTGGGACCGACCGGAGCGCTACGACCCCGAACGCGGGCCGCTGCGGCCGTGGCTGCTGCGAGTTGCCCATGGTCGCGCAGTCGATCTCGTGCGTGCCGAGGCGCGACGCGAAGCCCGCCACGCGGCCATCACCGGCGACGCCGACCGAGCTGGTGTTGGGCTCGTCGACGTCGAACGCGAGGCGTTGGCACTTCTACGCGCCGAGACGGTACGCGAAGCCGTCGCCGAGCTGCGACCCGCCGAGCGCGAATGCATCGAACTGGCCTACTTCGGCGGTTACACGTTTCGTGAAGTCGCCCGAATGATCAACGTACCGGAAGGGACGGTGAAGAGCCGGATGCGCTTCGCCCTCGATCACCTCGCCCGCCGACTCGCCAATGCGGGTCTTACCACCAGTGGCGACCGATGAGCGATCCACACGACGATCCGATCGAGGAGCTGTTGGCTGCGTACGCCCTCGACTCCGTCGACGACGACGAGCGCCGCCGAGTCGACCAAGCATTGGTCGATCGTGGCGATCTGCGCGATCAGTTGCGGAGTTATGAGGACGCCCTGGCCGGGTGGGTCGAAGCCGACGCATCGGCCGGTTCAAGTGTCGAGCCGCCCGGCTCAGCATGGGCAGCAGTCCAGGCGCATGTTCACGGCGAGCGAGCGTCGAACGTCGTCGCGGTGAGACCCCGACGGCGCTGGCAGGGCCCGATGCTGATGGTGGCGGCCGCGGTCGTGCTGCTTGTCGGCGCTGGACTGGCCATCAATGCCAACGGGCGCTCTTCCACCGTTAGCGATCGGTTGGCCGAAGCCCTTTCCGACCCGCGCACGTCAACCACCGCTGTCGGCGACGCAGTCGTGGTGCTCACGCATTCGAACCGGCTGATCGTTGATGCACGACGATTGCGTGCACTCGCCGACAGCAACACCTACCAGTTGTGGTCGCTCGACGGATCGTCGCCGATCTCCCTCGGTTTGGTGCCACCTGGCTCGGTCGTCGAACTCGAGATCGGAACGCGACCAACAAAGGTGGCGATCTCGCAGGAGCCCGCGGGCGGTTCGCGCACCCCAACCGGACCAATCATCGGGAGTGGCGAGACTTTGTGATCCAAGTGTCACCTCGGTGACGGACTAACCACAATGACACGCTCCACTCTCCTCGCCGGCCTCGCGATGGTCGCCACCGTCGCAGCGGGGTCTGCCGCCGTGCTCAGCGCGTCGAGCACCAGCGCTCCTTCAACCTCGGCGACCACCGCTGCGATCAAAACCGCGACCACCAACGCCGTGCTCAGCGCGTCGAGTAACAGCACGCCCGCGACCTCGGCGACCACCACCGTGGGAGCGGCGTCGGGGTCCGGCGGCACGGTCGCCGCAGTCGCGATCAGAGAGTTCGCTTTTAACCCCCCAACGATCACCGTCCACATCGCAGACACGGTCACGTGGACGAACAGCGATCTGTTCGACCACGCGGTGGTCGCAATCGACAAGTCGTTCGCGTCGCCCCATCTTGGGGGTGGAGCGACGTTCTCCTCGACATTCACCAAGGCCGGCGCCTTCAAGTACCTCTGCGGGATCCACAACTCGATGACCGGCACGGTTGTGGTCACACCTTGAACTTCACCACCCAGAAAGGACCAACCATGCAGTTGAGCGAACAGGAACTTCACCGGAGTCTGCGAGAAATCGACGACCAACACCAAGAAGGCATGGCCACCATGCCCGATGACATCCGCACCCTTCACAGCGAGCTCGTCGCTTCGGGGCCCCCACGATGGCTTGACCGGCCCAGGGTCGGTGCGATCGCCCTCGGCGCGTTGATGGTGCCGCTGGCCGCACTGTGGTCGGCGTCCACTGTCAGCGCCGCGGCCGGTGACGCGGCGATCGCCGCATTTGCCGAATCCGTCGAACTTGCCGCCGTGCAGGCGTACCTAGCGGCCGCCAAGAGCGGCAAGGTCACCACGAAGGGGTTGCTCGATGCCGCCACGATGTTCGCGGGCCATCACCAAGAGCATGCCGCCGCCTTCGCCTCGGCCGCCGGGACCGCAGCCACCAACAAGCCGAACCCGAAGCTGCTCCAAGCAATCGGCGACCAAATCGCGGGTGCCGCCAACGAGCAAGCGATCATCACTATCGCCTTCGACTTGGAGAACGCGGCAGCGGCGACGTACATGTTCGCGCTCGGTGTACTTACATCCACGGCGGCGCTGCAGCTCACTGCCTCGATCCTGCCCGTCGAGGCGCAGCACGCCGTCGTGCTCGGCCAGGTACTCGGCAAGACAGGCAAAGACCTGGTGCCGCCGTTCCAGACCGCCGACGCCGCCGTCGATCCGACCAAGTTCCCCATCTGAAAGGCACATCAACATGTCACGCATCTCCAACGACACCCTGCGGCGCGAGCTGCTCGCTACCGACGAGCAGCACCGTTCTTCGATGAACGGGCTGCGTTCGCTCATTGGGCGGCTGTTCGAGTCGACCGCCGACGACGACACGAAGGCAGGCATCGCGGTCGGCTTCGACCGGCGTAGCTTGCTCAGGGTTGGCGGAACCACGATCCTGGGCGCGACCATCCTCGCTGCCTGCGGTAGCGACTCGAAGTCGATCAGCACCACCACGACCGGCGCCTCCGGCGCAACCACGCCCGTAAGTGCCACCACGACCGCTGGTACCACGACCGTGGGTACCACCGGCGCGATATCGATGGATATCACCATTCTGCGCACCGCCTCATCGATCGAGGAACTCGCCGTCGCCGCTTACCAGACAGCAATCGACTCCGGCCTGGTGAAGAACGCTGCTGTGGGTGACGCCGCCAAGTTGTTCCAGGCCCAGCACCGTGAGCACTCGGCGCTGTTCCAGAGCCTGACCAAACAGGCCGGGGGCGTGCCGTTCACGACCGCCAATCCAGCGATCCTTGCCGCCATCAAGCCAGCCATCGCCGCACTAAAGGACGAGGCAGGCGTCATCGCGCTCGCGCTGCAGTTGGAGATCGTGGCTGCCCAGACGTACCAGTCCAACGTTGGCGCCTTCGGGGACTTGAAGCTGAACGCCGCGATCATGAGTGTGGGCGGCATCGAGGCTCGACATGCCGCAATCCTGGCGAGCGTGCTCGGCATGCCGGCGGTGCCAAAGGCGTTCCAGGTCACCGACAAGGCGGCGGCGCCCGGCACAGGCGTATGAGATGCAGCGTCGAATGTCGCAGTTCGTGGCTGGGATACTCATTGCCGCAGGTGGACTTATCCACCTGCGGCTGTGGGCAA
>JAYVMH010000324.1:0-11776 GCA_043759015.1 Actinomycetota bacterium | reverse complement strand
ACGTGGTCGTCGCGTGTGGTGTGTGGAGCCCGCGCATCGCCCGCATGGCCGGCGCCAACATCCCGCTCACCCCGGCCGTGCACCAGATGGCCGACGTCGGCCCGATCGACATCCTGCAGGAGTCGGGCAAGGAGCTCGCCTACCCGATCGTGCGCGACATGGACACGTTCTGCTACGAGCGCCAGTCCGCGGGTTCGATGGAGGTCGGCAGCTACGCCCACCGCCCGATCCTGATGCGCCCCGACGACATCCCGAGCATCCAGGCATCCGCGCTGACCCCGACGGAGCTGCCGCTCACCTACGAGGACTTCGACCCGCAGATGGAGCAGGCGATCGACCTGATGGAGATGCTCGGCGACGCCGAGATCCGCTACGCGATCAACGGTCTGCTCAGCCTCACCCCCGACGCCAACCCGGTGCTCGGCGAGACGCCCGAGGTTCGCAACCTGTGGAGCGCGGCCGCGGTGTGGATCAAGGAGGGCCCCGGCATCGCCCAGCTCGTCGCCGAGTGGATGACGTTCGGCTATCCGCACATGTGCGATCCGCACGGCAGCGACATCAGCCGCTTCTACCCGCACGAGAAGACCGAGTGGCACATCAACGCGCGCTGCAACGAGCACTTCAACAAGACCTACGGCATCGTCCACCCGCGCGAGCAGTGGGCCAGCCAGCGCGGGCTCCGTCGCAGCCCGTTCTACGCCCGCGAGGAGGCACTCGGCGCGACGTTCTTCGACGCTCGCGGCTGGGAGCGCCCGCAGTGGTACAGCAGCAACGAGAAGTTGAAGGCCAGGTTCCCGGACGCGTTCACGCCGCGCACCCACGAGTGGGATGCCCGCTGGTGGAACCCGGTCACCAACGCCGAGCACCTGCAGATGCGCGAGAGCGTCGGGATGGTGGACCTCACCGCGTTCAACGAGTTCGACTTCGAAGGCCGGGGCGCCAGCGACTTCCTGCAGTACATGTGCGTGAACAACGTCGATGTCGCGGTCGGACGCAGTATCTACACCCCGCTGCTCACCCCGCACGGCGGCTTCCGCGGCGACCTCACGATCCAGCGCCTCGGCCAGGATCACTTCCGCGTGATCACCGGCGCGTTCGACGGAGGCCGCGACCACTACTGGTTCAACAAGTACCTGGCCGACTTCACCAACGGCGACGGTTCCGTGACGTTCACCGATCGGTCGCAGGGCATCTGCACGATCGGCGTGTGGGGGCCGAACGCGGCGTCGACGATGGCCAAGATCGTCACCAACGACGCAGCCGCACCGTACGACCTCAGCCAGGCGGGCTTCCCGTACGGCGCCGTTCGCGACGTGCTGATCGACGGTGTGCCGTGCACGATGTTCCGCATCAGCTACGTCGGCGAGAGCGGGTGGGAGATCTACACCCACATGGAGCACGGACTGAAGCTGTGGGACGCGATCTGGGATGCCGGTCAGCAGTTCGAGATCATCCCCGTCGGCATCGGCGTGTACGCGGTCACCGGTCGCATCGAGAAGGGCTATCGCCTGATGGCCGCCGAGCTGGAGAGCGAGTACAACCCGGTGGAGGCCGGCCTCGCTCGCCCGAAGGTGAAGAGCGCCGACTTTATCGGCAAGGCCGCGTACCTTGCAGCCCGCGACGAGTCGCCGGCCGCGATCATGTGCACGCTCTCGATGGACTCGCAGCGCTGCGCCGACGGCTACGACCGGTTCCCGACGGGCGGCAACGAGCCGATCCTCACTCTGGCGGGCGATCGGATCCTCGACCGCAAGGGCCGCGTGTCGCGGGTGACGACCGCCGGCGCCGGCCCCTCAGTCGGCAAGTACCTGCTGCTCTCGTACCTCCCGCCGGAGCACGCGGTGGAAGGTGCCAAGCTGCAGGTGATGTACATGAACGAGCTGTACCCCGTGACCGTCGCACGAGCGGGTGCGACGCCCCTGTTCGATCCCACCGATGCCCGCATGAAGTCGTGATGCGCGTCCTCGTCTGCGTGAAGCGGGTGCCCGCGCCTGGGGCCAGGATCAACATCACCGCCGACGGCCAGGCGGTCGACACCGCGTACCTCGCGTTCACCACCAGCCCGCACGAGGAGTGTGCGGCCGAGGCCGCGGTGCAACTGGTCGAGCAACACGGTGGCGAATCCACCGTCCTCACGCTCGGCCCTGCCGAAGCCGACGAACAGCTCCGCTATGCGGCCAGCATCGGCGTGAACAAGGCGGTGCTGCTGCCGATCGACACGGCGGACTGGGATCCCCAGCGCACCGCATCGGCGATCACCGCTGCGATCCGCGACCTGGAGGCCGGGGGTGGGGTGTTCGATCTGGTGCTGTTCGGTAACGAGTCGGCCGACTCGGGCAACTTCCAGGTGGGCGTGCGAGTTGCGCATGCGCTCGCTCGTCCGATGGTCAACGGCATCAAGGGTATCGATGTGGAGGGCGACACCATCCGTGCGCGCCGCGAGTCGGAGGCAGGCGTCGAGGTCTACCACGTGGCGATGCCGTGCGTGCTCGGTGTGAAGGAGGGCATCAACCTGCCCCGGTACCCGACGTTGAAGGGCCGGCTCGCGTCCAAGAAGGTCGAGGTCGCGCAGATCGCACCGCAGGGCGCGCCGGGTGGCCAGCAGATGGTCACCCTGCGGCAGGCCGCGGAACAGGTGAGCCAGACCATCATGCTCGGCAACGGACCCGACGCAGCGCCGGCGGTCGTTGATCTGCTCGAGGAACTGGGGTTGCTGAAATGACCGTGCTCGTCGTCGTCGAACACGACCGTGGCAACCTCGGCCCGGCTTCGCTGGAGGCGCTGGCTGCGGCGCGCACGATCGGGTCGGAGGTCCACGCGCTCACGCTCGGGGCATCGGCCGACGGCGTCGCAGCCTCCCTTGCCGCGCACGGCGCGGCCGTCGTGCATCAGGTGCACCACGATCTGTTGGGCGACTACGGCCCCGAGGCGTGGGGTGAGGCGGTGGCGCAGGCCGTCCGTTCGCTGCAACCCGCGGCCGTGTTGGCCTGCGGCACCGACCGGGGCAGCGAAGTGATGGCGCAGGCCGCAGCGCGGTTGGACCTGCCGTTAGTCACCAACTGCGTCGAGCTCACGCCGGGCGACACGTGGTCGATCATGCGCGTGCGATGGGGAGGCTCGCTGCTCGAGCAGTGCACGCTCGATGCATCGACGAAGCTCGTCACCGTGTCGCTCCACGCGTTCGAAGCGGTCGAGGCGCCGGGCGCCGGGGTCGTCAGCGCGCTGTCGATCGACCTTGATCCTGCGCTCGCGCGCACGGTCGTCGTCGAACGAGTCGAACGGGCCGCTGGTGTCACGCTCGCCACCGCGCCGCTCGTGGTCGGCGGCGGTCGCGGCGTCGGCTCGGCCGAAGCGTTTGCTCCGCTCGAGGAGCTCGCCGGGCTGCTCGGCGGCGTTGTCGGGTGCTCTCGCGCGGTCACCAACAACGGGTGGCGCAACCACACGGATCAGGTCGGCCAGACGGGCACGCGCATCGCTCCGGACCTCTACATGGCGTGCGGCATCAGCGGCGCGATCCAGCACTGGGTGGGCGCGATGTCGTCGAAGAAGATCCTCGCGATCAACACCGACCCGCAAGCCAACATGGTCACCAAGGCCGACTACGCGGTCATCGGCGACCTGCACAGGGTGATCCCGGCCATCACGGCCGAGATCCGGCGTCGCAAGGGTGCGTGAGTAGGCTCGACTCGATGGGCTCCAACGACTCGCTGCCGCCGCCGCCACCCCCATCCGGTCAGCCGCAGCACCCGTTCCGGCCGCCGTCGTTCCCGTCCACGCCGCCTCCAGCACCCCTGCCACCCGTGGTTCCCGTGGCTCGCGTCGCGGCCTCACCGCAGCCGTTCGAGCGAGTGCCCGCGCGGGCGCCGGCGGCGCAGGAGTCGAACCGCTGGCTGCTGATCGCGATCTGCCTCGCCG
Source organism: Actinomycetota bacterium (assembly GCA_043759015.1). Taxonomy (GTDB): domain Bacteria; phylum Actinomycetota; class Acidimicrobiia; order Acidimicrobiales; family Ilumatobacteraceae; genus UBA668. The sequence continues at coordinate 7,861 of JAYVMH010000324.1, read as the reverse complement.
TCGCTGCGGCGTTGGTGATCGGAGGCGTGTACCTGTTCGGCAAGAAGAACGAGTCGTCGAGCCCTGGAGTGGATTCGCCGGTCACGCAGAGCACGGTCGGTTCGTCGACCACCCTGGCCTCAGAGTCGACCCTCGACCCGAGTGCCGATGTGCGTGTGGCGGACGACACGAACCTGTTCGCGATCACGCTGCCGGGCAGCTTCAAGACCGACACCCGACCGATCCCCGTGGGGAGCACGAAGGTGCCCCAGATCAGCGGTTCGCAGGATCTCGCCGCGTACAACAGCAGTCACGACACGCCGGGCATCACGGTGCTCGGCGGGCCGGCCGACAAGCTGCAGGCGCCGAAGGATCTGGTCAACGTGTTCGACCCCGGGGTCGAGCAGTGCCCGGAGCGCAAGGCCCAGCACGACATGGCCACCAAGCTCGGTGCCGCCGAGGTGCTGTTCATCGACGGTTGTGGCACGGGTGCGCAGTACTCGAAGGTGATCATGGCCGTGCTCGTGTCGACCACCAACACGGTCTACGTGGCGATCGCGCAGGGGTTGGCGCCGTCGAGTGGCAACCTGTTGCAGTTCACCCAGACCGTGCTCGAATCCGTCACGCCGTTGCGATGATGGACGCGGCGTGAACGATCCGTCGCAGCGCCTCGACGACGGGCCTGCGTTCGGCAAGGGGCTTGCGTTGGCCACGTGGGCGCTGTTCGCCGGTCTCGCGTTGCTGATGCTCGCCGGTGGGCTGTTCGGCACGTTGCTCGGTGTGCGCTCCGAACGCGAAGGACTGCCGACGGTGGTCAGCAGCATCATCAGCGCCTCGTACTACGGGGGGTTCCTGGTCGGGTCGAGGGTCACCCTCTGGGCGCTGGCGCGGGTGGGGCACATCCGCGTCTACGCGGCGCTCACGTCGCTGCTGTCGGCGGCGATGATCGGCATCGGCATCACCGACGACCCCTCCTCGTGGGTGTTCCTGCGCCTCATCACCGGCCTGTGCCTCGCCGGCCTCTACGTCGTCGCCGAGTCGTGGCTGAACGACCTCGCGACCAACGAGAACCGCGGCCGTCTGCTCGCCATCTACGGGGTGGTCACGATGGCGTTCTTCAGCCTCGGGCAGGTGCTGCTGGTCCGGTTCGATCCGCTCGTCGTCACCGGGTTCGCGGTCGCCGCGATCGTGGCCTCACTGGCCGTTGCGCCGGTGGCGCTGTCGGAGGCGGCGCGGGCGCCGAACCTCGAGGAGGCGGAGAACATCTCCCTGCGCGAACTGACCAAGGTCGTTCCGACCGGTGTGGTGTCGTCGGTGTTGGTGGGAATGGCCCACGGCGCCATTGCCGGCATGGCGGCGATCTATGCGACCCGCGTCGGCCTGAGCCCCGGCCGGATCGGCCTCTACGTGGCGCTGCCGAGCCTCGGGGGAGTGCTGCTGCAGTGGCCGATCTCGGCAGCGAGCGACGACATCGATCGCCGCGCCGTGGGCGGTGCCGCCGCGCTCGGGGCCGCGGCGGTGGGTGCACTGCTGCTGTTGGGCCCGGCGAACCACCCGATCGCGTTGGCGCTCATCTGCCTGCTCGGTGGCATGAGCTACCCGCTGTACTCGATCGTGGGCGCCTACACCAACGACTGGATCGAACCCGAGCACCTCAACGCCGCAGCATCGCAGCTCGTCACCCTCTACGGCATGGGTGCCGTGGTCGGCCCGCTCGTTGCCGGGGGCGCGATGGGCGTCTTCGGGCCGAAGGGCTTCTACTGGTCGCTGATCGCAATCCACGTGTGCATCGCGGTGTTCTTCATCCATCGCATGTTCGCCTGGCGTTCGCCGTTCGCCAAACGTCCGTGGGACGAAGTGTCGCTCCCCGCGCGGGCGTTCTTCGTGCCGGCGACGATCATCTCGCTCGGTCGCCGTCGGCGTCGCAAGCGCCGGGTGTCGGCCTGACTCACGCAGTTCATCGGCGCAACCGGGCTCAGGTGAGCTTGGCGAGCATCTTCTGCTGCCAGTCGACTGTCGCGTCGACGTTGTTGAAGGTGAACAAGTGGAGGCCTTCGATGTTGAACTCGTCGGCTTGCTTGGCGAGGGGGGTGACGAGCTTGTTGGGGTCGTAGCCGCCAGGGCGAAAGAGACGGCCGAGGGTGCCGCTGTTCTTCTTCACGAACCGCATGCTGTTGCCGATGCCGAGGCGCATGCCCATCGTGAGCAGCTTGGTGCGGTCGATGACGCCCGGCACGCCGACGTGGAGTGGCAGGTTGAAGCCGGCGGCGCGCTCGGCCGTCGCCCACACCCTCCACTGGGAGAGGTCGAAGCACATCTGCGTGCTCGCGAACCCAGGCACTCCTGCTTCGGCCAGCAGCGACTGCTTGCTGTGCAGCGCCTCGTGGATGACCGCGCTGTCGATGAGCGCGTGCCCGTCGGGGTAGGCGGCGATGCCGATGCGCTCGAGGCGGTGGTCGGTCTCGAGGAAGTCGCGCAGGAACGCGACCACGCCGTCGTACTTGCCGACCGGCTGCTCGGCGTCGCCGGCGATCAGGAACACCTCCTTGATCCCGTTGTCGCGGCAGTAGCCGCCCAGCAGCTTGACCGCATCGAGGTCTTCGGTCAGGCGCGCCGAGATGTGCGGCACCGCCATGTGGCCCAAGTCCTGCAGGCGCAGCGCCAGGTCGAGCGTCGGCTGCTGGCCCTTGGAGGGGCTGCACGTGACCGACACGGACGCGCCGGCCGGGATGTGCTCGATCTGACTCTCGAGGTTCTTCAGCGGGATGACCTCGTAGCGGGCATCCGCGATCAGGGATCGAAGGGTGGACATCGTTGTCGTTCCTTGTGGTTCGGTTGTAGTCGTTCGGCCGTTGTTGGTGGTGGGTTGTTCAGGCGAACTGGTCGGGGAGCTCGGCCTTGCGACGGGCGATGTAGTCGAGGAGCGCCTCGTCGATCGCGTCGTCGAGCGGTGGTGCCTCGTACTCGGCGAGGCGTCGCTTCCAGACCGCGTTCGCCCGCTGCGCCGCGTCGAGGCTGCCCTCGTCGCTCCACTGCTCGAAGCTGGCGTTGTCGGCAGTGTCGCTGCGGTAGAACGCGGTCTCGAAGTTGGCGAGCGTGTGCGCCGTGCCGAGGAAGTGGTTGCCGGGCGGGTTCGTGCGCATCGCGTCGAGCGCGATCCCGTTGTCGGACGTGTCGAGCCCGCGCACGAACGTGTGCATCATGCCCAACTGGTCGCAGTCGAGGACGAACTTCTCGTACCCGATCGACAGCCCGCCCTCCAACCAGCCGGCGGAGTGGAGCACGAAGTTCACGCCGCCGAGGATCGTCGGCTGCAGCGTGTTGGCGCTCTCGTACGCGGCCTGCGCATCGGGCAGCTTCGAAGCGGTGAGCGAGCCACCGGAACGGAACGGCACGCCCAAGCGGCGGGCCAACGCGGCCACGGTGTAGAGCACGAGCGCCGGCTCGGGAGTGCCAAACGTCGGCGCGCCGGTCTGCATGCTCATCGAGCTGGCGAACGACCCGAACACCACCGGCGCGCCCGGGCGCACGATCTGCGTGAACGTCATGCCGGCCAACGCCTCGGCCAGTGTCTGCACCGCGACGCCTGCACTCGTGCTCGGCGCCATCGCCCCGGCCAGGATGAACGGGGTGATGATCGTCGCCTGGTTGTTCTGCGCGTAGACCTGCGCGGCCGCCAGCATCGTGCCGTCCCACACCAACGGCGACGAGGCGTTGATCAGGCTGGTCATCACCGTGCGGTCCTGCAGATCGCCACCGAAGCCGATGCGGGCGAGCTCCACGCTGTCGGCCGCCCGCGACCCCGCAGTCACCGAGCCCATGAACGGCTTGTCGCTGTACTTGAGGTGCGAGTACACCATGTCCAGGTGACGCTTGCTGACCGGGATGTCCACCGGCTCGCACACCGTGCCGCCCGAGTGGTGCAGCCACGGCGAGGAGTAGGTGAGCTTGACGAAGTTCTGGAAGTCGGCGAGCGTCGCATAGCGCCGGCCGTTGTCCAGGTCGTGCACGAACGGCGAGCCGTAGTTGGGTGCGAAGACCGTGTTGCTGCCACCGATCACCACGTCGTGCTGCGGGTTGCGAGCGTGCTGCACGAAGCTGGCCGGCGCGTTGGTGCCCACGATCTCGCGGCACATGCCGCGCGGGAACCGCACCCGCGTACCGTCCACGATGGCGCCCGCGGCCTTGTACATGGGGAGCGCCTCGGGGTAGTCGCGCACCTCGATGCCGACCTCCTCGAGCACGGTGTCAGCCGTGTGCTCGATGGTCGCGAGTGCTTCCTCGCCCAGGATCTCGAACGGCTTCATCGTGCGCGTCAGGTACGGCACTCGCTCGATCACGTGCGAGGCTCGCAGCGCTGCGCGTCCGGCGCGGCCCCCCGAGCGACGGCCGACGCTGGCGCCTTCTGCGGGATCGGTGTCGGTCACGTCTCCTCCTTCTCGCCGCGGGCTCGCCGCCGGCGGGTGTTGCGCTCGCCACCCGCGCCCGGCACGGTGCGCGCGGGCAGCGTGACCACCGAGGCGAGGTGAGGCGAGGGGGCCAGGGCATGTGGGAACGCCATGGCAGCGATGAACTCGGACTGGAACGCAGGCTCGGTGGCCGTCTCGATCTTGATCACCCTGCGCACGGCCGCTTCCATCTCGCGGCGGGCGGCCACGGACAGCAAGGCCCGCACGGCGCCCGCTCCGGCTGCGTTGCCGATCGAACGGACCTGCGCGACGGGGCAGTCGGGCACCAACCCGAGCACCAGCGCGTAGACGGGGTCGATGTGACTGCCGAAGGCGCCGGCGAGGCGGATGTCGTGCACCTCGGTGAGCCCGGCGTGCTGCATCAGCAGCTCGATGCCCGCCCGCAACGCCGCCTTCGCCAGTTGGATGGCGCGAACGTCGTTCTGGGTGATGCACAGGCGCACGCCGGGTGCCTCGTAGACCACGAAGCTGAACGTGCGCCCGTCCTGGATCACTCGTGGCGAGCGCGCCGCCATCGCGCCCTGCACGACACCGTCCTGATCGATGATCCCCGAGAGGTACATCTCGGCGATCACCTCGATGATGCCCGAGCCGCAGATGCCGGAGATCTCCAGATCTTCGGTGCTGTCGGCGAAGCCCGGTTCGTCGCTCCACATGTCGCTGCCGATCACCTTGACGCGCGACTCGAGCGTGTCGCGGTCGATGCGGACCCGTTCGATCGCACCCGCCGTCGCCCGTTGGCCGCAGCTGAGCTGAGCGCCTTCGAACGCGGGGCCGGTGGGGCTGCTCGCCGCGAACTGGCGGTCGGCGTTGCCGAGCACGATCTCGGCGTTGGTGCCGACGTCCACCAGCAACTGCACGCTGGGGGAGCGATGCGGCCCCTCGGAGAGGATGACCGCGGCGGTGTCGGCGCCGACGTGGCCGGCGATGCACGGCGCCAGGTACACCTGTGCGTTCGGGCAGGCGAGGTCGAACTGTTCGGCGCGAACGCTGATCGCCTCGGCGGTGGCCAGCGTGAACGGCGCCTGGCCGAGTGGCGTGGGGTCGATGCCGGCGACGATGTGGTGCATGATCGGGTTGCCGACGAGCACGATCTCCAACACCTCGCCAGCGGCCGCCTCGGCGTCGGTGCACAACTCGACGATCAGTTCGTTCAACGCGACGCGCACGGCTTCGGTGAGGTTGCGGTCGCCGCCGGGGTTCATCATCACGTACGACACGCGGCTCATCAGATCCTCGCCGTAGCGGATCTGCGGGTTCATCCGGCCCGACGACGACAGGATCTCGCCGGTCGTGAGGTCGCACAGGTGCCCGGCGATGGTGGTGCTGCCGATGTCGACGGCGATGCCGCACACGCGGTCGATGAAGCCGGGGAACACGGCCACCACTTCGTCGCCGCGAACCGCCACCGTGGCGGCGCGATCCTGCCCGGCGAACGCCTTGTGCACCGCCTGGAGCGCGTGCAGGTCGAGGTGGTTGACGTGGCGGCCGTGGGTGCCGGCGAGATCCGCGAGCACCAGGTCGCTCATCGACTCGGCGTCGCCCAGCACCGACGGCGGCAGTTCGAGGTAGAACAGCTTCACCGCCGGGTCGAGCGTCACATCGGTGAGGTCGAGGCTCTTGCGCACCACCGGACGGTGCACCTGGCTCTCCGCCGGCACGTCGAGCACCACGTCGTGCTGGATCATCGCGCAGCATCCCAGACGACGATCGGGCTTCATGCCGCGGCGGGTGTCGTACTGCTCCTCGGTCTCACCCCACGGGCTCAACGAACCGGCGTCGGTGTCGATCGCCCACTTGGGGTAGCTGCCGGGGGCGAAGCTGATCTGGCATCGGCCACAGATGCCGCGACCGCCGCACACCGAGTCCAGGTCGACGCCGAGCTCGCGCGCTGCCTGCAGCACCGTGGTGCCGTGCGCGACCTCACCGTCGAGGCCGGAGGGTGTGAAGACGACTCGCGGCACGGGCGATTACTCCGTCGCTGCCCTGGCACGACGTCCGCCGGCGCGGCCCTCGCGGGCGCCCATCGGCGCGTTGGGGTCGCGGTTGGCGCGGATCCACGCGGCGCAGTCCTGGTCGTTGCCGGCCAGCACGTCGGCGGCCATCACCATCGCCTTCACCTCGGGGTGCAGCGGGTTCATGATGGCCGACGTCATCCCGTTGGAGATCGCCATCGACAGGAACGTGCCGGTGATGTTGTTGCGCGCCGGCAGGCCGAAGCTGATGTTGCTCGCGCCACATGTCGTGTTCACCTTCAACTCGGTGACGAGGCGGCGCAGCAGGGCGAACACCTGACGGCCGGCGGTGCCCATCGCGCCGATCGGCATCACGAGCGGGTCGACGACGATGTCCGAGGCGGGTATGCCGTAGTCGGCGGCGCGCTGGACGATCTTCTTGGCGACGTTGAAGCGCACATCCGGGTCGATGCTGATGCCGGTCTCGTCGTTGCTGATCGCCACCACCGCCGCGCCGTACTTGGCGACGAGCGGCAGCACGCGCTCCATCTGCTCGTCCTCACCGGTGACGGAGTTGACGAGTGGCTTGCCCTTGTACACCGCCAGGCCGGCCTCCAGTGCGGCGATGATCGACGAGTCGATCGACAGCGGCACGTCGGTGACGCTCTGCACCAGTTGGATCGCCCGAGCCAGCAGCGCCGGCTCGTCGGCCAGCGGGATGCCGGCGTTCACGTCGAGCATGTGCGCGCCTGCGGCCACCTGCGCGATCGCGTCGGCCTCCACGCGGCTGAAGTCGCCGACCTTCATCTCCGCGGCGAGCAGCTTGCGGCCGGTGGGGTTGATCCGCTCGCCGATCATCACGAACGGGCGATCGAACCCGATGACCACTTCCCTGGTGGCCGAGCTGACGACGGTGTGGGTCATGATGATTCCTGTCCGGATGTGAGGGGGTCCCAACCGCCGTTGTCGACGAGGGTGTGCAGGCGCTCGTTGGTGAACTCCTGCTCCATGGTCGCGGCCGTCGATTCGACGCACGCGACGAGCTCGCCGTTGACCGGGAAGGTCGTCCGCCGCCATTCACCCACGTACTCCTGCGCGGTCTTCTTGCCGGCCACCATCGCGGCGCGGTCGATCGCCTTCTGGAAGCGATGGGGGAGCACGACAGCGTGCTTGTCGTCGCCCTGCTTGCCGGTGATCTGGGCCGGGATGTCGCGCCACATGATGACGATCAGTTCGTCCTTGGCTCGGCGCGACATCTCAGTCCAGCTTTCCTAGAGTGACGCCCACGGCGTCGGCGAACGGGGCAAACCCGATGTGGCGATGTTCGAACACGAGCCCCAGCATGTCGGCGCCGGCCTTGGCCGCGGCGACCACGTCGTCGCTCTGCGTCTGCGACAGCAGCAGGACCCGCGTGTAGTTGCCGAAGTACGCGTCGCGCAGCTCGGGGTGGCGGTCGAG
>JAYVMH010000323.1:0-5389 GCA_043759015.1 Actinomycetota bacterium | reverse complement strand
CGGTCACCTTCATTCGTGCGGCCAGGTCTTTTCTGGACATCCCGAGGGCTTCCCGGATCGCCCCCACCCAGCCGCCGTGCGGCGCGCTGAACTGGGCGAGTCGCTGACGCAGCTCGGCGCCGCGCTCGTCCAGGCGTCGCCGGGCACGTCGGCGGCCGATGGCGTTGCTGGTCTTGGGCACGGGGTTCCCTCTATCTGCACCGTGATGCTAGGAAAATCCGGTACTTCATGCATTATGATGCATGAAAAAGCTATCAGATCAAGTATTGAAATGCAAGATACTGACTGTTCATCAGCCGACTTGACTTGAGCAACCAGACAGTACAGGTGTTCGATAGAATGCCGGTGTGGCAACTCGAACGACTGCGGGAACGACAACGGCTCCCACCCACCTCGCCGACCTCGCCACCCGCGGGTTGGTCACCCGGGCAAGTGCTGGCACGGCGGCCGGTGAACGCACCCTGCCCCTGCTCCCGGTGTTCGAATCGCTGGTCCCTCACGGCTCGGTGCAACGGGGAAGCGTCGTGGAGTGTCAGGGCCCGGCAGCGGTCTCGCTGGCGCTGGCGTTCGCAGCGGGCCCTTCCCAGCAGGGTGCCTGGGTGGCGGTTGCCGGGTTTACTTCGTTGGGGCTCGCCGCTGCGGCGCAAGCAGGGGTGTCGCTCGACCGGTTGGTAGCCGTCACGGACACACCGTTCACCGAACCACAGTCGTTCACCGAACCACAGTGGGCCGACCTGCTGGCCACCTGTATCGACGGGTTCGATGTCCTGCTGCTGGGGCCAGGTACGCAACAGGTCCGACCCGCCACGGTCCGTCGGCTGCTCGCCCGGCTGCAGTCGCGCGGGGCGGTGGCGGTCACGGTCGGTGCACCGGTGTTCGGCGCCGATCTCCGGTTCGAGTGCACGTCCTCGTCGTGGGTGGGGCTCGGCGACGGGCACGGTGTCGCGCGTGGGCGTGTGGCGGAGGTCGTGCTCTCCGGTCGGCGGGTGCCCCAGTCGCGCCGAGCCTCGTTCTGGTTGCCGGCGGCCGATGGCCGGATGCGGGCCGTGTCGACGGATGCGTCCGGCGGTGCGGTCGAGGTACAAGAGTCGGTCGTCGTGCCGTTGCGTCGCACGGGTTGAGCATGGGCCCGCGTCTTGGTGTGCTGTGGTGTCCGCACTGGCCGGTGGTGGTCGCCGGGGCGCAGCCCGACGAACCGGTGGCGGTCCTGCACGCCAATCGGGTCGTCGCGCATTCGCTGGCTGCGGGTGCCGACGGTGTCGCGGTCGGTCAGCGTCGCCGCGACGCGCAGGCTCGCTGCCCGCAGCTGCGCATCGAGCCGACGGATCCCGCCCGCGATGCGCGCGTGTTCGATCGGGTGGTGGAAGCCGTGGGCGCGAAGGTGCCGCGGGTGGAGATCACCGAGCCGGGCACGCTCACGTTCGTCGCCCGCGGTCCCGCTCGCTACTTCGGTGGTGAGGCAGCCATGGCCACCACGGTGGTCGCCACCGCCGTCGAGGCCGTCGAGGCCGTCGGGTTGTCGCTCGGCGCGGCGGGTTCGTTCGGGCTCGGTGTGGCCGATGGCAGGTTCGCGGCCGGCATCGCCGCTCGTCGTGCCGCGGCGCAACGCCTGTCGTTGGTGGTCCCTGCCGGCGTGCGGGCGACGGCGCAGTTCCTCCACGGTCTGCCGGTGCAGTTGCTCACGGACGTCGCCGGCGTGCCGGCCGATGTCGTCCATCTCCTCCATCGCCTCGGGCTGCATCATCTCGGCACGCTTGCTGCGCTGCCGTCCGCCGACGTGCTCGCTCGTTTCGGTCCGCTCGGTGCGTTCGCCCACCGGCTCGCGTCCGGTGGCGACGATCGTCTGCCCGGCACGCAGGACCCTCCCGCCGGTCTGCAGGTCCAGCGAGCCTTCGAGCAGCCGGTGCACCACACGGACGCGCTGGTGTTCGTCGCCCGTCAGATGGCCGAGGAACTGGTGGCGGTGCTCGCCGCGGATGGTCGGGTGTGCACGCGTCTGGTGGTCGTGTCCGAGACCGAGCACGGCGAACAGAGCGAGCGCGTCTGGTATCGCAGCACCGGGTTGAACGCGGCGGCGATGGTCGAGCGTGTGCGCTGGCAGCTGGATGCCTGGGCGCAACTCGTCGATCTCACCGCTGGGGTCTCGCTGCTGCGTCTCGACCCGGTGGAGGTGCGCAGCGACGACGGTGTGCAACTCGGCCTGTGGGGCGGGCGCACGCAGGCCGACGACTGGGCCGTGCGTGCGGTCGCCCGTCTGATCGCTGTCCTGGGGGAGCGGGCGGGGGAGCAGCAGGTGGTGGTGCCCGCGGCCCACGGTGGTCGTCAGCCGCACGAGGCCTATGCGTGGGTGCCGGCCGTTGCCGCCGACCTCGGCGAGTCGGCCGAACGGCTGGTGCCGGGGGCTGGGCCGTGGCCGGGCAGCCTGCCCGCACCGTCACCTTCGGTGGTGCATGCGTCGCCACGGCCGATCGTTGTGCTCGACACCCAGCGTTCGCCGGTGGGCGTGAGTGGTCGCGGTGTGGTCAGCGCGGCACCGGCCTTCGTGCAACTGGGCGGCAACGACGACCCGGTCGAGGCGTGGGCAGGGCCGTGGCCGCTCGACGAACGATGGTGGGATGCGGCGCGGGCCAGGCGGACGGCTCGCTTCCAGATCCTCACTCGCTCGGGCCGGTTGCTGCTGGTTGGTGTCGAGCAGGGCCGCTGGTGGCTGACCGCCGAATACCGCTGACGTCGATCCCGCGTCAGGCGGAGACGAGCTGGCGTTCGTCGTCGTCGTGCAGGCGGCTGGCGATCTCGTGCGCCTCGGCGGCACGGAGCAGGTCGTTGCTGAGCCGGAACCCCACGCCGCGCACCGTGTGGATGAAGCGCAGCTCGGGTGCCTGCTGCTGCAGCTTGCGACGCAGGTTGCTGAGATGCACGTCGACCACATGGGTGTCGCCCACCCAGTTCGGACCCCACACCTCTTCGAGCAGCTCGCTGCGTGAGCACACTTCGGCCGGCCGACGGCAGAGCTGCTCGAACAGGGCGAACTCGATGCGGGTGACCGGCACGTCGTGATCGCTGACGCGGATCTCCTTGCGGCCGACATCCACCGTGAGGCAGCCGAGGTTGATCACCGATGCCTGCATCGGATCCCAGCGGGCGTGCAGTTGGCGCGGGCGACGCAGCAGCGCCTGGCAGCGCGCGGCGAGCTCGTCGGGGTTGAGGTTGGAAGCGACGACGTCGTCGGCGCCTGCGCGCAGGGCGCGGATGCGAGCCGTGTCGGCGTCGGGTCGGGCGATGCCGACGATGTAGGCATCCGTCAGCGCGCGCATGGTGTCGAAGAGGTTGCCGCCCTCCGGGCTCGGGAGCTCGAGGTCCACCATCACGACATCGGGGGAGAATGACCGCGCCAGCGTGAGTGCGGCGTCCTCTTCGGTGGTCGCGCTCACGGAGTAGCCGCGCGACCGCAATGCCGAGGAGGCGACCCGTCGGAGGATGGGGTCGCCTACGGCCAGCAACACTCGGGGAGCGAGTTGTGCGTCGGGTTCCATAGTGAAAAGTTCTTCCGCCTCGGGGTGTAAATCAGCTCGACCGGCTGCCGCTCTGACACCTTCAACGTCACTATCGGCGCGTTCTTCGGGTGACTGAAGTGATGTTTTTGACGATCTCGTGCAGCGCCCGTGACGAGCAACGCCTACGGTGGTCGGATGCTCGAGACCCGCCAGGTGATCCGCGACGACGTCGCGACACGACGCCCGGTGGATGCACGTGAGCGAGCTGCGCTGGCCGACTTCCTGCCGCGATTCGACTTGCTCAGCGAGCCGTTCTCGGAGACGGCGAACCGCGTTCACGTCACCGGATCCGCCATCGTCGTCACCACGGACCGTCGCCGAGTGTTGCTGCACAAGCACAAACGGCTCGGGTTGTGGTTGCAGCCCGGCGGCCACATCGAACCCGACGAGCTCCCGTGGGACGGCGCGCGTCGCGAGGCAGCCGAGGAGACAGGGCTACCGGTGGAGTTGGTGGTGCCCGACGAGGGCCTGCCGCGGCTCGTCCACGTCGATGTCCACCCGGGCCCGCGCAAGCACACGCATCTCGACCTTCGCTACCTCGTCGAGTCGCCGCACATGCCGCCCGCGCCGCCCGTGGGGGAGAGCCAGGACGTGCAGTGGTTCCACTGGCACCAGGCCATCGCGCTCACCGAGCCGGGGCTGGAGGGCGCGCTGCGGGCGCTGCAGCCGGGCGAGCCGTCGCTGCGCGTGGTTCGCCCCGGCGATGCCAAGGGATGCGCGCAGGTGTATCTGCGCTCGCGGGTGTTCGGGCTGGCGGAGGTGCCGGTGGTGCACGACGACGGTGCCGTGCGGCGCTGGATGGCAGATGAGGTCGTGGGTCGCACCGACATGTGGGTCGCGGACGTGGACGGCGTGGTCGCGGGGCTGATGGTGCTCGGTCACGAACGCGATGGCGACTGGATCGAGCACCTGTACCTCGACCCGGCATGGGTCGGCCGCGGGCTGGGCGACCGGTTCATCGAGTTGGCGAAGCGGCGGTGCTCGGTCGGGTTGCAGTTGTGGACGTTCCAGTCCAACGAACGCGCCCGACGCTTCTACGAGCGGCACGGCTTCGCGGCCGAGCAGTTCACCGACGGCGACGGCAACGAAGAGCGCGCCCCCGACGTCCGCTACCGCTGGCTCGCCTGACCCCTGCCTGACCCCTGCCTGACCCCCCCACGGGTCGGGCGCGAAACCCGGACGAGGTTGTCCGCGCCCGTCCGGTTGCCGCGCCCACGGGCGCGAAAATCGCCGGCGCCGGCGTCGTGGTTGCGCGCCCGTGGGCGCGGAAGAAGGCAGGAGCGAAAGTGCGCGAGAGGTTGTTACGTAATGCATCGCGATATATCGTGATGACACACAACAGCTCTTGAAAGGAGCCCACAACGATGCAACATCGACATCACGATCGGGGCGAGTTCGGTGTTGGCCGACATGGTGGCCCCGGAGGCCTGGGAGGTCCGCGTGGCCCTCACGGTCGAACCCGCCGCGGCGACATCCGCTTCGCCCTGCTCTCGGCACTCACCGATGGCCCCGCGCACGGCTACGAGCTCATCCAGCGCCTCGAAGACCGAACGGGAGGTCGGTGGAAGCCGAGCCCCGGCTCGGTCTACCCGACGCTGCAGATGATGGAAGAAGGCGGCTTGGTGACAGGGAGCCAGCAGGACGAGAAGCGGGTCTACGCGATCACTCCGGCCGGCCAGCACGCACTCGACGAACGGCTCGCGGATGGTCCGCCGCCGTGGATGAACGCGGAGTCCGCGCAGGGGCACGGCGCGTTGCGGCAAGCCGTCGGTCAACTGATGATGGCTGCCAAGCAGGTCGGTGCGGCCGGCAACGCCCAGCACATCGACACCGCG
>JAYVMH010000322.1:0-5402 GCA_043759015.1 Actinomycetota bacterium | reverse complement strand
CTTCGAACCACCCGGCGACGAGTCGCAGAAGGCCGCCTACTGGCAGTCGGTCGGACTCGACTACGCGCGGCACCACCTCTCGCAACTCCCGAAGGTCGTCCTCGCCCGGATCGGCCGCCAGTGGGACGTGTTCCGTCCGCTGCAGAACGCCGAGTTCGCACCCATCGAAGGACGCGACCCGGACTGGGCTCGTGCCGGGCTGGCGTGTTACTACGCGCTCGTCGGCGCCGCCGCGTTCGGTGTCCGCCGCCTCCGCCGCCTCCGAGTGCCGCTGCTGCCCCTCGGCGCGCAGGTCCTCGCGGTCACGTTGACCGCCGCCTACGCCTACGGCACCACTCGATTTCGGGCACCTGTCGAGCTCGTGCTGTGCGTGCTGGCGGGTGTGGGACTGGCACCCCTCGTGCGTCGCGCCACGCGAGCGCTGTGCCGTCCGCTGCCTCGCGATGCGGGTACCGCCGGCGCTGGTCGAGCCGAGCGCGGCGGATCCCTCCGCCGGTCATGGCCGTTCGTCGTGCCCGCGCTGGCGCTGCTGGCCATCGTCCGTGGCTTGTTCCTCGCGCCCGGCGCGCCGATGGAGGAAGGCTTCATGCTCGTCTTCCCGGAGCGCATGCTCAAGGGAGCGATCCCCAACGTCTCGTTCCTCCACCTGTACGGTCCCGGTTCGTTGCACCTGCTTGCCGCCGCCTACAGCATGTTCGGCGCATCCGTCGGCGTCGAGCGAACCGTGGGCCTGCTTCTCGACATGGCGATCGTGCTCGCCCTGATCCGACTCGCCCGCCCCTGGGGTCGCACCGTCGCCGCACTGACGGGCGTGATGGGCATCCTCGTGGTGTTCACTCCGATCGGTCTGACCGCGCTCGCGTGGCACGGCGCGATCGCATTCGGGCTGTGGAGCCTCGTCGCGGCGCTGCGGGGTGGCCGCCACGGGGCGTGGCTCACGGGTCTCCTGGTCGGCCTGTCGCTGAGCTTCCGTCCGGACCTGATCGTCGCGCTTGCGATCGCCCACGGCGTGAGGTTCCTCGTCGACCGGCGCCGAGACGAACACACCGGCGGCAACTTGTGGACCGGTCGTCGAGGGTTCCTCGCCGGGCTGGCCGCCGGCCTCGTCTCGTTGATCGTCCACATCGCGATTGCCGGCCCGAGCCTGGTGTGGCGCGGGGTGGTCGTCGAGCCCGTGTTCACCCTCCGACCCGGCCGCAGCCTGCCGCGACCGCCATCGTGGTCGCACCTCGACGGTGCGTTGCAGGTGATCGGCGAGCGCCCGGCGCCATGGTGGCCGGTGCGCAACCTCGCACCGGCGCACCAGTTGTCCCTCTGGTTCTTCGTCCTCCCGACGCTCGCCGTCGGTGGGGTGCTCCTCGCGGTCAGGTGGTGGCGCGCCGACCACCTGCCCCGCCAACGTCTGCTGCTGGTGGCGAGCGCGTTCGGCACCGGGCTGCTCGCGCAGGCGATGCAACGCCCGGATTCGACCCACCTCCTGTGGGGCAGCGTCGTCGCGTTCCCGCTCGCCGGCTGCTGGCTGGCCGAGGCCTGGAGCCATCGACCCACCGCGAGCACGAGCGCGGCCCGGCTGGCGATGGCTGCGGTCCCCCTGGCGTTCGTCTTCCTCGTCCTCCCGAGCTACACGTTCCGCACCTACACGATGCACTTGCGTCAGTCCCTCGGCGCCTCGCACGGCGGCCTGCCACCGGGGTTGCCTGTGGTCCGCGGCGACCGCTCGTTCCGCCTCGGCGACGTGCGCGCCTGGAGAGCGGGGCAGGCGCTCGTCGACGACCTCGCGGCGAAGTCCCGACCGGGCGAACGCCTGCTGGTGGGTCCGGTCGATCTGCGCCAGACCGCGTACAGCGACGTGTTCTTCTACCACCTGTTCCCGGAGTTGGTGCCCGCCACCCGCTACATCGAGATGGACCCGGGCCTTGCCAATGCCGCCGGCTCGCCGCTCGCCGCCGACGTCGCCTCCGCCGACTGGCTGGTGCTCACCCGCTACTGGGCAGGCTGGATCGAGCCCAACACCTCCATCGTCTTCGGCCCCGATGCTCCCAACGTGGTGGTCGAGCAGGAGTTCTGCCTCGTCGGCAGCTACGAGCACGACCTCACCCGCCTGTACCACCGCTGCGCCGGTGGCGGCGCGCCGGGGCCGTACGAGGGACCGTACGATCCGAAGTTCGATTACGCAGTCGAGGTCAGAGTGCCGGTGCCGCCGCGATCCGACGGGACCTACCCGCCGGGATCTCCGGCTGCGCCCTCGCACTGACGAACCAGCACATCGAGATGTGCCGCCGCGGCGGCGTCCCACGTGAGCGACCCGGCACGTTCCACGGCGCCGCGACCGAGCATCGCCAGGCGCGTCGGGTCGGCAACCAAGGACGCGACCACCTTGCCCAGTTGCGCGACGTCGGCGACCAGTACGCCGCTCACTCCGTCCGTCACGGCGTCGCGGTGCCCCGCGATGTCCGTTGCCACCCCAGGAGTGCCACACGCCGCGGCCTCGGTGAGCGACATGCCCCACCCCTCCGCCACCGACGCGCTCACGGCCACCCACGCCCGCCGATACGTCGCCACCAGCTCGTCGTCGCTCAACCGTCCACGGAGCACGAACCAGTCGCCTGCATCGTGGGCATCGCGCCACTGCTCCAGTGCCCCACGGTCGGGCCCGTCACCGACGATCTCCAGGCGCACACCCGGCATCGCTTCACGGTACGCAGCGACAGAGTCGGCGAGCGCGAGGTAGCGCTTGACCGGGGCGAGGCGACCGACCGCGACGATGAGCGGCGTCGACTCCGTTGCGTCTCGCACTGGGGTGAAGCGCGCGTCGACCCCAGGGAGAACCACCTCCACTCGCTCGTCGCGAAAGCCGTGGGCCAGCAGCCCGGCCTTGGAGGTGGCACTCAGGGTCACGATCTGTTCGTGGCGGTACAGGAAGGGCGCGATGCGCGACTCGACGGTGCGTCCCGCAAATGCCAGCGGCGCGGGGAACGACTGGCGCCACATCTCGCTGTGGAGGTGGTGCAGCCACGTCACGCGCGGGCCGGCGAACCAGACCGGCGACCACCAGGGCACCCCGTTCCAGATGTCGATCACGGCGTCGGCGCGGTGCCGATCGCGCCGCAGCCCTGACCAGGGGGTGCGGGCCAGAACACCGACTCGCCCGCCCTCCTGCACGACGGTGTAGCCGTTGCGTTGGAACGTGCGCGTCGTGTCGAACGTCGAGGTGCGATGCACGAGCTCAACTCCTGCCGACGCCCACCGTCGGAAGATCTCGTCGGCGTGCACCTCCGAGCCCCCCGCTTCCGGGTCGTCGAGGTCGCGCCAGGCGAAGGAATGCACTCGCCGAACGCCGCAGGCGTGCAGTCGTTCGACGAGTCGCGGCAGCCTCTGATCCGTCATCGTCGCTGGTCAGTTGACGGGCATGCGGCGCCACACGGCCGTCGGGAGGTGCCGGACCGCGGCGAACACGACACGCAGGATCCCCGGCGCCCAGACGACGACCCGCTTGCGCCGCAGGCCCCTCACGGCTGCTTCGGCGACCGCCTCAGGAGTGGTGGCGAACGGCGCCGATGGCAGGCCGGCGGTCATTGCCGAGTGGACGAAACCTGGGCGCACCACCATCACGTGCACCCCGTCGCCGGCCACCGCATCACCGAGACCGCGGGCGAAACCGTCAAGCCCCGCCTTGGTGGCGCCGTACACGAGGTTGCCGGCGCGGACCCGGACCCCGGCCACGCTCGACAGGACGATGATCGCTCCGTGTCCCTGGCGACGTTGTCGATGCGCGACCGCGAGCGACGCGGCGACCGCGCCACCGAAGTTCACGGCCGACAGTTCGGCGGCGAGGACGGGATCTGCGATGGTCGCGGCGTTGTCGCCGAGCTGACCGAACGCAACGATCGCGACGTCGATGTCGCCGTGGCGGTCGGCGAGGGCATCGATCGCCGAGGCGTGGCGCTCCGGCGCGAGTGCGTCGAACTCGAACACCTCCACCGTGCCGGAGGGCAGGAGTGTTCGCATCGTGGTGGCCGCTGCCTCGCCCTTGGCAAGGTCGCGACAGCCGAGCAGCACCGTCCGCGCCGAGGGGGTGATGAGCGCGCGCACGATCGCCAAGCCGATGTCGCTCGTGCCGCCGAGCAGCAGCACGGTCTGGGGTTGACCGAACGCGTTGTTCATCGAGTGCTCTCTCCTGAGGTGAGGCCCAAGCGGCGGGAGAGATCGCTCTGCCATCGCCCGTACGGGTCGTAGTGATCGCGAACCGCGCGCCATTCGTCCAACCGCGGATAGCCGCGACGGATCGCGGCTGCCGTGGTGTGCGCGTCCTTCGCGAAGTACAGCCGTCCACCGGCGTCGAGCACGGACGCATCCAGCTCGTGCAACAGGTCGCCGAGCCCACGCGAGCTCGCAGGCACGTCGACCGCCAGCGTCCATCCGGGCGCGGGAAAGCTCAACGGTGCGGGGTTCGCCGCCCCGAACCGCTTCAGCACGGCGAGGAAGCTGGCATATCCACTGGCAGCGAAGCGTTCAAGGATGGCGCGCATGGCGTGCTCCTGCCCGAACGGCAGGACGAACTGGTACTGCACCATGCCCTGCCTGCCGTACACGCGGTTCCAACTGGCGACCATGTCGAGCGGGTGGAAGAACTGGGCGATGGTCTGGGTCTCGCCCATGCGACGGCGGGGCGCCTTGCGGAACCACATCTCGTTGAACGCAGCGATGGTAACGTGGTTGACGACACCTGGACCGGGGATGGGTGGCACCGACGCCAGCTGCCTCGGCCGATACTCGAACGGGTCGGGCCGTTCGCCTGAGCCGAGCGCCTCGAAGGGCGTGTGGTCGCCGCGGGTGAGCACGCTGCGACCGAGATGCGACCCCTTGGCCATCACGTCGATCCAGGCGACGCTGTACCGGTGGAGGTCGTCGTCGGCCATCGCCGCGAACAGGTCGTCGAGATGCGCGATCCTCGACGTGTCGACCGTGACCCGGCTGGTCTCGATCGGCAGCAGCTTGACGGTCGCGTCGAGCACGACACCGGTGAGCCCCATCCCCCCGACCGTCGCCCAGAACAGCTCGGGCAGGTGGTCGGGTCCGACGGTCACGACCGAACCGTCGGCGAGCATCATCGTCATCCGCGCGACGTGCTGGCCGAACGAGCCATCCACGTGGTGGTTCTTGCCGTGGATGTCGCTCGCGATCGCTCCGCCGATGGTGACGAACCTGGTACCCGGTGTGACGGGGACGAAGAACCCCTTCGGCACGATGACGCGGAGCAGTTCGTCGAGGCTGACGCCGGCACCCACCGTGATCGTGCCGGCCTCAGGATGCAGGACGGCGTCGGCCAGGTCGGACTGCAGGCGGACGACGACTCCCCCGCCGTTCTGCGCGGCATCGCCGTAGCTGCGACCAAGACCGCG
>JAYVMH010000321.1:0-11834 GCA_043759015.1 Actinomycetota bacterium | reverse complement strand
ACACCTATGCGTCGAACATGTTCGTCGGCGATCCACCGGCGCCGTACCTTCGTCGATACGGCGGACGGATCGCCGGCAAGCAGCTCCACCACCTCGGCGCGTTCTTCGACCGGAGCTGGCGAGTCAACGACCTTCGCTGGGGACGGCTCGACAGCGCCCCGGCGCTCGTCGAAGCGGTGCTCGACGAGGACGGCCTCACCGCACTGCGTGCCGATCCGAACCTGCTCCCCGCCGAACTTCGCGACCCGACCGCCCACCGCGACGCCATCCGCGACTGGCTTGTCCGGCAACGACAGGAGCAGCTGCTGGCGAACTTCGCGAAGGAGGAGACGTTCGCGTCGTGGCGCACCCACGACCGACGCCTGGTCTCCCTGCTCGGCGGCCGGCGGTTGACGTCGTCGGCGATGCAGGGCGTGATCACCGCGGGAAAGGTGAGCTCGGAGGGCCTGCCCCTCCTCGCGCGCGCCGCGCTCGTCGTGCTCCGTCCCTTGCTGCTCGCGCTCGCGGGCATCGTGCTGGCCGGACGGTGGGCGACGACGGCCATTGCCTGGACGATCTGCGTGTTGGCCGCGACCCGGCAGGCACATGGCCAGGAGCGGTGGTGGTGGTGGTACGCGGGAGCGCTCACGTGCTTCGCGGTGATGGCGTTCGTCGAGGTGAAGCTGAAGCCGGTCCGGTCGATCTGGCGGACCGGTCCGCCGTACCTCCTCACCGCCGCGGGCATCGTCGTCGGCGCGGTGTTCCTGCAGAACCCTCGGTGGACGTGGCAGCTCCCCGCCGTCGCCGCCGCCATCGCCTGCTTCTCGCTGCTGTTCTGGACGGCGCTGCCGACCGCGGTCGGGTTGTCCGCCATCGTGGGGGCGTGGTACGGATGGATCGCGTTCACCGCCGCACACCCCCACCGGGCGGCTCCGTGGCCGAGCCAGTGGCCGTTCCACTCCATCTGGCTCGCCTGGGCGATCGGGATCATCGTCGTGCCCATCGTCATCGGCAGGCTGCCCGGGCGCTTGATCCGGCCCGGTGGCTCGAGCACGTGACCCGCGTTACGATCGGCGCATGGAGCAGAACACCGTCACCGAGACCACCTCAGCGCACGACACCAGCCCGGCCGGCGACCCGCTGCTGACCGAAGAGCTGCTGACCGAAGAGCTGCTGGTCGAAGAGATCTCCATCGACGGCATGTGCGGTGTCTACTGACCTGCTGAACGGGCTCCTCGGCCGTTCACTCGAACTCCACCCGCAGGTCGCGCTGCGCCCCGAACCGTTCGGCGCGCTCGCCTACCACTACGGCAACCGGCGGCTGGTGTTCCTGCAGCACGCCGACGTGGTGGCGGTGGCCCGCGCCCTTGCCGACCATACGACGCTCGCCGACGCGCTGCGCAGCTGTGGCGTGGCCGAGCGACGCTGGCCGTCGTTCGCGACGGCGTTCGAATCGTTGCTGAAGTCGGAGATCATCCGTGACCGTTGAATCGCTCATCGGCAAGCTCAAGACAGGGCTCGATGCCCCGATCTGCCTGACGTGGGAGCTCACGTATGCGTGCAACCTGCAGTGCATCCACTGCCTGTCGTCCTCCGGGCAACGCGACTCGCGAGAGCTCTCCACCGCCGAAGCCAAGCGCGTGCTCGACGAGTTGCGCGACCTGCAGGTGTTCTACATCAACATCGGCGGCGGCGAGCCGATGGTGCGGCGCGACTTCTTCGAGCTCGTCGAGTACTCGGTCGGCATCGGGATCGGCGTGAAGTTCTCCACGAACGGCGCGTTCATCGATGCCGACAAGGCTCGTCGGCTCGCGTCGATGGACTACCTGGACATCCAGATCAGCCTCGACGGGGTCGACGCGGCGACGAACGATGTGGTGCGTGGCACCGGGAGCTACGACATGGCCCGCCGGGCGATGGACAACCTCGCCGAAGCGAACTTCGGCCCGTTCAAGATCAGCGTGGTCGTCACCCGCCAGAACGTGCCCCAACTGGACGCGTTCAAGGCGCTCGCCGACGGCTACGGCGCTCAGCTGCGCGTCACGCGGCTGCGCCCGAGCGGGCGCGGTGCGGACAGCTGGCACCACCTCCATCCCACGAACGGCCAGCAGCGCGAGATCTACCACTGGTTGCTCGCCAACGGCGAGCAGGTGCTGACGGGCGATTCCTTCTTCCACCTGAACGCGCTCGGTGATCCATTGCCCGGCCTGAACATGTGCGGGGCCGGGCGCGTCGTGTGCCTCATCGACCCTGTGGGCGATGTGTACGCGTGCCCCTTCGTGATCCACGACGAGTTCCTCGCCGGCAACGTCCGCGACCCAGGCGGCTTCGCCCAGGTGTGGAAGCACAGCGAGCTGTTCACCTCACTGCGCGAACCGCAGTCCGCCGGCGCGTGTGCGAGCTGTGGTTCGTTCGACTCGTGCCAAGGCGGTTGCATGGCCGCGAAGTTCTTCACCGGGCTCCCGCTCGACGGCCCGGATCCGGAGTGCGTCGGCGGCGACGGCGAGATCGCGCTGGCAGCACTCGCCGCCGTGCCCGTGGTGCTCAAGCCCCGTCCGATGGCCGACCACAGCAAGCCCGAACGTCGGCTTGTCGTGACCCCGTGTCGTGACCCCGTGTCGTGACCTGCACGTCACCTAACCTGAACCCGTGATCTGGTCGTTGGTCGTCCCGGCGTACTTCCTGGGCATCTTCCCGAGCGCGATCATGGTCGCTCGCAGCCGCGGCATCGACATCACCCAGGTCGGCTCCGGCAACCCCGGTGCCAGCAACGTCGCCCGCACGATGGGCACGTGGTGGGGCGTCGCCGTGTACGCGCTCGATGCGTTGAAGGGCATCATCCCCGCGGTGCTCGGTGCGGAGATCCTCGACAACCGAGCACTGGCCTACGCGATGGTTGCGGCCTCGATCGTCGGGCACATGTTCCCCGTCACGCGCCGGTTCGCGGGCGGCAAGGGGGTCGCGACGATGTCGGGCGCAGCGTTCGTGCTGCAACCGGTCGTGTCGCTCATCCTGTTCGCGGTGTGGGCCGCGGTGCGCAAGCTCAGCGGCAAGGCATCGCTGGCTTCGCTCGCAATCGTCGTCGGTCTTCCGGTGGCCGCCGGGATCAAGGGAGTGCCCGCGTGGGAGATCCTCACGCTCGTCGGCATCAACTTGTTGCTCCTCCTGCGCCACTGGGAGAACATCAAACGACTCCTGTCCGGCAAGGAGCTGTCGGCATCTCGTTCGCGGTGATCCGCCAGTAACGTCTCGCCCGTGGCCGACATCAACGACTTCAACCAGACCATCATCGACGAGTTCAGGGCGAACGACGGCAAGGTGGGCGGTCCGTTCGCAGGAGCGCCGATGTTGCTCCTCACCCACACCGGCGCCAAGTCCGGCAAGGTCCGCACGACGCCACTCGTGTGCACCCACGACGACGACGACATGATCATCATCGCGTCCAAGAGCGGCGCTCCCGAGCACCCGGCGTGGTACCACAACCTCGTCGTCAACCCGGCCGTCACCGTTGAGGTGGGAACGGATCGTTTCGACGCCATTGCCGTGGAGGTCGCAGGCGACGACCGGCAACGGTTGTTCGACGCACAGAGCGCACTGATGCCGGCCTTCAAGGAGTACCAGGAGAAGACCACGCGGACCATCCCCGTGCTGCGGCTGGTGCGCCGCTGATCATGCGCCTGCTGGAGCCCGTGCAGCTGCGTGGCGTGACGGTGCGCAACCGGGTGATGTTCGGCCCGCACGTCACCAACCTCGGCGATCACCTGCGCGGCCTCACGCCTCGCCACACGGCGTACTACGAGCGGCGGGCACGAGGTGGATGCGGTGTCGTCGTCACCGAAGGTGCGAGCGTGCACGACAGCGACTGGCCGTACGAGCGTGCGCCCCTCGCCGCGCAGTCCGCCGGCGGTTGGTCGGCGATCGCGCAGGCGTGCCATGCACATGGCGCAACGGTGGTCGCCTCGCTCGACCATGCGGGCGGGCAGGGTTCCAGTGCCTACAGCCAGCGCGAGCTGTGGGCTCCGAGCCGCGTGCCCGAGGTGAACTCGCGCGAGGTTCCCAAGTGGATGGAGGCCCGCGACATCGAAGCAGTGATCGACGGTTTCGCGAGTGCCGCGGCGATCGCCGTCCACGCGGGGTGCGACGGCGTGGAGATCAACGCCGGCCAGCACAGCCTCGTACGGCAGTTCCTCAGCGGGCTCACCAACCATCGTTCCGACGAATTTGGCGCCGACCGGTTGCTGTTCGCCCGCCGGGTGGTGCGCGCCACGCGCGCCAACGTCGGCGGGGGGATCGTGGGCCTTCGGTTGTCGTGCGACGAACTGGCCCCATGGGCCGGCATCACCCCGGAGATGGCACCGGGAATCGCCGCCGCGCTCGCAGCCGAGGGAGTCGACTACCTCGTCGTCGTCCGCGGCTCGATCTTCTCGGTGGACAAGACGCGGGCCGACTTCCACGAGCCCGTTGGTTACAACATCGAGCTGTGCCGCGCCGTCCGTGCTGCGGTACCCGGCGTCGCCGTGTTCCTGCAGGGGTCCGTCGACGTGCCCACGGGTGAGTGGGCGATCGGCGACGGCGTTGCCGACGCAGTCGAGATCACGCGCGGCCAGATGGCCGACCCCGACCTCACGCTGAAGATCGCCGACAGGAACGCCGGGGTTGCCCAATCGATCCGTCCCTGCATCCGCTGCAACCAGACGTGCCAGGTGCGCGACGCACGCAACCCGATCGTGACGTGCGTCGGCGAGCCGTCGACCGGCCACGAGACCGATGACCCCCAATGGCTCGCGATGTCGCCACGACCCCGCGACGTCGTGATCGTGGGCGGCGGCGTGGCGGGGATGGAAGCCGCGCGGGTGGCCGCCCGACGGGGGCATCACGTGCGGCTGGTGGAGCAGTCGCCGACGCTCGGCGGCATCGCGGCGCTGATCCCGCATGCCGCGCCACTCGCGGAGTGGTTGGCCAACCAGTGCGAAGACGCTGGTGTGATCGTCGAGTTGAACGAATCGAACCCCGTCCCCGCCACCGACGAGGTCGTCGTGCAGTGCACCGGAGCGCGGCCAGGCACCCGACCGTTCATGGTTGCCGACGACGCGCTCGTGGTCGACGTGGTCGATGCATGGCGCTCGGTGTTCCACGCTGCCCCCGCACCGTGGACTGACGGGCCATTGGTGCTCTTCGACCCGATCGGTGGGCCGATCGCGGTCGCACTTGCCGAGCGGTTGGGCGACCGCGCCGTGCTGGTGACGCAGGACCAGATCGCCGGCAACGAGCTGTCGCGCACCGGCGATCTTGCGCCGGCGAACTCCAGGCTGGCCCAACGCGGCGTTCGCATCGAACGCCGGTCGTTGTTGCGCGTCGCTCGCGCCGGCGAGGTGGAGCTGGAGGATCGTTTCAGTGGCGAACGACGCGTGATCCCGTGTGCGGCGGTCATCGACTGCGGGTTCCGGTTGCCGACCGAGCCGATGCCCGAGGCCCGCCATCAGGCCGGCGACTGCGTCGCCCCACGCACCATCCTCGAGGCGATTCTCGAGGGTCGGCGGGTTGCCCTCAGTCTTTGAGCCTGCGCCAGTAAGGTCGCACACCGATGAGCGCTGCGACGAAACCCTTCCGTGCCGCACCGAGAACTGCCGCAGTGCTCTGGGACATGGACGGCACGATCGTGGACACCGAGCCGTACTGGATTGCGACCGAGTTCGAGCTCGTCGCCGAGTTCGGCGGCGAATGGAGCGACGAGAAGGCCCACTCGATCGTCGGGACGGACCTGCGCGACTCGGCTGCCGTGCTTCGCGACCAGGGCGGGGTCGACCTGCCGATCGACGAGATCGTGAGCCGTTTGCTCGATGGTGTGATCACCAGGGTCCAGCGCAAGGTCCCGTGGCGCCCGGGGGCGCGCGAGCTGCTGGCCGACGTCCGCAAGGCCGGCGTGCCGAACGCGCTGGTGACGATGAGCTGGAAGCGGTTCGCCGACGCGGTCGTCGCCGCACTTCCATCGGGCTCGTTCGACGTGGTGATCACCGGCGACGAAGTGACCCACGGCAAGCCCCATCCCGAGCCCTATCTCGCCGCCGCATCGGCGCTGGGCGTGGACCCGAAGCGGTGCGTGGCGATCGAGGACTCCCCCACCGGTGTGCGCAGCGCGGTCGCGGCAGGCTGCATCACGTTCGCGGTGCCGAACGTGGTCGAGGTGCCCGAGGGCAAGGGCTTCACCACCGTCGGATCACTCGTCGAGCTGGACCTGGTGAGGTTGGGCGTCACGACCTCGTTGGTGAGGAAGCGACGCGATTGGCGTCGGTTCGGTGGGGCCGCGATCGTGGCCGCACTCGCGTTCGGCGGCGCATACCTGGCGCGCCCCACCCCGCCGCCGCCGCTGAAGAACATCCCCGTCTCCGCATGGGCGCCGTACTGGACGCTGG
This sequence comes from Actinomycetota bacterium, assembly GCA_043759015.1. Taxonomy (GTDB): domain Bacteria; phylum Actinomycetota; class Acidimicrobiia; order Acidimicrobiales; family Ilumatobacteraceae; genus UBA668. The sequence goes on along the minus strand of JAYVMH010000321.1, from coordinate 5,442 downwards.
GCTCGGGGCTCACCTCCGTGAGGCGCCACGGCACCACGATGCACGAGGTGTCACCGTTCTGGTTCTCCGCCACCGGCGTGACCTCCATCAACTTCGCACTCAACGTGTCGCAGGTGGACGCGTTCGCATTCGTCGACGCGATCCGCATCGCCCATGCGAAGGTGGTGCCGTCGATCACCGACGGCATGCCGAAGGGCGCGATGGCCGCGGTGCTCGCCGACCCGGTGAGCCGGAAGGCGCACGTTGCCGCGATCTCCAAGATCGTGGAGGACGCCAACTACGACGGCATCGATCTCGACTACGAGAGCTTCGCGTTCATCGACGACAAGTCCACGTGGCCCACGACGCGAGCGAACTGGGTGCAGTTCCTCACCGAGATGGCGACGGAGCTGCATTCGCACGGCCGGCTGCTGAGCGTCAGCGTGCCACCGATCTACGACAGCGGTCAGACGCCCGACAGCGGCTACTGGGTGTACGACTACGCCGCCATGGGCACGCTGGTCGACCGGATCCGCGTGATGGGGTACGACTACAGCGTCGCCTCCCCGGGTCCGATCGCGCCCTACGACTGGGTGCGCAGCGCCATCGTCGCTGCCAAGCACACGGTCGGCGACGACAGCAAGATCGTGCTCGGTGTGGGGCTCTACGGGCGCAACTGGGTCGTCGACACGAGCGGGCCGTGCCCCGGGAACGCAGAGGGCACTACGGCGGTGACACAGCAGTCCGTCGTCGAACTGATGGCCAAGCGCAACGCCGTGGCGGTGCACGACAAGATCAACGGCGAAGCCACGTTCACCTACCAGTTGCAGGTGATCGATGGCGCCAGCTCCTGCACCCAGACCCGCGAGGTCCACTACATCGACGTAGAGGGCGCGCTCGCCCTCGTCGACCTCGCCCGCAAGGAGCGCATCGGTGGCGTGGCCCTGTGGGCGCTCGGCTTCGACACCGGCGCGTTCTGGACCGCGATCAATGACGTCGCCCGTCCACAGGAGTAGTTCGCCGCAGACCGGGGCTTCACAGCGGGCTCAGAAGGTGCTGAACTGTTGGTATGGGTCATGGATTGAACGACACCGCACGCGACGAGAAGACAGCGCGACGCGAGGAGCTCGCCGCGCAGTACCTGAAACCGCGCGAACAGCGGCTGGTCTCCACCGCCCGAGGTGTCCACCACACCGCGCACATCTGCAGCGATGTGGAGCGCACGATCCAGTTCTACGACGGCATCCTCGGCTTTCCGTTGATCGAGATGTTCGAGAACCGCGACTACCAGGGCTCGACTCACTTCTTCTTCGACATCGGCAACGGCAACTGTCTCGCCTACTTCGACCTTCCCGGCCTTGGCCTCGGCCCGTACATGGAGGTGCTCGGTGGTCACCACCACCTGGCCATCTCGATGGAGCGCTCCGACTGGGAGCGGGTGAAGGCGCGGCTGGAGGCCGCGGGCATCGAGACCGCCCACGTCGACGGCTCGTCGCTCTACTTGCGCGGACCCGACGGCGAACGCCTTGAGTTGATCAGCGACCCACTCGGCGAGATGTACGGCAAGTCCGTCGGCTGATCGCCGATCCGCGTAGATTCCCGGTATGGAGTTCCACTACGCCACTGTCTGGGAAGCGCTCGCCGACGAGCTCGGCGACCTCACCGCCGTCGTGCACGGCGATCGGCGCTTCACGTGGTCGCAGTACGACGATCGTTCGGCTCGGTTGGCCGCGGCCTACACCGCCGCCGGGCTGCAGCCGGACTCCAAGGTGGGGCTCTACCTGTACAACGGCAACGAGTACCTCGAGGCGCACTTCGGGGCGTTCAAGATGCGCGGCGTACCGATCAACGTCAACTACCGCTACCTCGACGAGGAGCTGTGGTACCTGTTGGACAACAGCGACGCCGAAGCGCTCGTGTTCCACTCGTCGCTGGCCGACCGGGTGGAGCGTGTGCGCCCGCGGCTGTCGAAGCTGAAGCTCCTCGTGGTGGTGGACGACGACGGTACGCCCGGCCGCGTGCAGGGCTCGGTGCGGTACGAGGACGTCGTGGCCGGGCACGAACCGATGCCGCGCATCGCCCGCGACGAGGACGATGTCTACATGCTCTACACCGGCGGCACGACGGGCATGCCGAAGGGCGTGATGTACGACATGGGCGGGATGACGCGCTCGTTCGTCTCTCTCGGGTTCCCCCTCGTCGGCCTCACGCCACCCACCGATGCGGCCGAGATCGCGCCGATCGTGAGGGCCGTGATCGACGGGGGCGGTCGGATCATCAGCATGCCGTGCGCCCCGCTCATGCACGGCACCGGCATCTGGCTCGGGGCGATGATCCCTCAACTCGGCGGCGCGGAGGTGGTGACGCTGCAGAGCCGATCACTCGACGCCGACGAGATCCTCCGCACGGTCCAGTCGGAGAAGGTCACCAACATGACCATCGTCGGCGATGCGTTCTCCAAGCCGATCATCAACGCCATCGATGCTGCCAACGGCGCGGGCACACCGTACGACCTGTCAAGCCTGAAGATGATCATCTCGTCCGGTGTCATGTGGACCGCGGAGGTGAAGGAGGCGCTGCTCGACCGGATCGGACACGTCGTCCTGCTCGACGCGATCGGCTCGTCCGAAGGATCGATGGGCAGCAGCATCTCGATGAAGGGCGTGCCGCCGAGCACCGCGAAGTTCACCCGCAACCCCACCACCAAGGTGTTCACCGACGACAACCGCGAGGTCACACCGGGTTCCGACGAGGTTGGAATGGTGGCGGCCGGCGGGATGGTGCCGATCGGCTACTTCAAGGATGCCGAGAAGTCGGCGCGGACGTTCCGAACGATCGACGGCGAGCGCTACTCGTTCCCCGGCGACATGGCGCAGGTGGGCGCGGATGGCTCGCTGATCCTGCTCGGGCGCGGCAGCCAGGTGATCAACTCCGGTGGCGAGAAGATCTTCCCCGAGGAGGTCGAGGAAGCGGTCAAGCGGGTGGAGGGTGTGCTCGATTGTCTCGTGATCGGGATGGACGACGACCGCTTCGGCCAGGCGGTCACCGCCGTCGCGTCGCTCGTCGACGGTGCCACCGCCGACGAGGCGACCGTCATCGCCGGCGTGAAGCAGGACCTGGCCGCCTACAAGGCGCCCAAGCGCGTCGTGTTCGTCGCCCAGGTGCCGAGGGCGCCCAACGGCAAGGCCGACTACAAGGCCGCAAAAGAGCTCGCCCAGGAATCCCGCGACTCGTAGCGTGCCGCCGTGCGCGAACCGCTGGACGTTCCTGATCTCGTGCGCCAGCGAGTCCGCTCGCTCGGTGCGCTCGGCGATGCCTGGACGCGCTCGCTGCCCGATCGGCTGCACGCGCTCGCGGCGCGGTGGCAACTCGTGGTCGGTCCCGTGCTCTCGGGCGGCACCGCCGCGCTCGTCACGGCAGCGACGCTCGCCGACGGACGTGCTGCGGTTGTGAAGCTCTTCGTGCCCGACGAAGATCTCTCGACCGACTCGTTCGACCGGAGCGTGATCGCCCATCGCCTCGCCGCAGGCCGTGGTTGCGTCGAACTGTTCGATCACGACTCGAGCACGCAGGCGTTGCTGCTCGAGCGGCTCGGCCCGAACCTCGCCGAGCTCGAAATGGGCACCGCCGACATCCTCGAGACAGTGTGCGAGACGCTGTGCAGGTTCTGGCGACCGGCGACCCAGGGGTGCGGTCTGCCCACCGGCGCCGACAAGGCCGAGTGGTTGGCCGGCTTCATCGTGCGCTGCTGGGACGACCTGGGCGCGCCGTGCGACCGCGTGGTGCTCGACCGCGCCCTCGAGTACTGCTCCCGACGAGCTGCCGCGTTCGACCCATCGACGGCCGTGCTGGTGCACGCCGACGCCCACGGCTGGAACACGCTCGCTGCCGGCAACGGCACCTACAAGTTCGTCGACCCCGAAGGCCTGTGCAGCGACCGCGCCAACGACCTCGCCGTGCCGATGCGCGAGTACAACGAGCCGCTCGTCGCGGGCGACACCGCGCGACTCGTGCACGAGCGAGCGGAGTGGCTCGCCTCACGATGCGACACCGACGTCGATGCCGTGTGGGAGTGGGGCTTCATCGAGCGCGTGTCCACCGGACTCGCCAACCTGCGCGACTTCGACGACGGCTCGGGCGCGACGTTCCTCGAGGTCGCCCGCCGCTGCTGCTAGCCGCGCTGTTCCGTGGAGGGCTCGCCGTGCTGGAGCTTGTCGGCAAAGAACCGGAGCACACGCTGCACGCTGGGTTCGTCGCGCTGCTCGGTGAGCACGGAGTGGTCGGTCTTCTTGGCGCTCGGGAGCTCGACGGCGATGAACGAATCGCCGAGCAGCGTTCGCAACGAGTCGAACCGCGTTCCCACGGCCCTGTCCTGCGTGAACCGCAGACCGAGCACCTGACAACCCTCCGTGGCGCGACGAGCGACGACGAGCGCATCGTCGGGCGACAGGTTCAGATCCGCGCCGCGCGCTGCGCCCACGGGGAACGGCATCGAGGGTTGGCTGAGCACCGGCGCGACGATGATGTCGTCGACCATCATCGCCAACGCGAACCCGCCGCTGAAGCACATCCCGAGCGCTCCGACACCCGGTCCACCGACCTCCTGATGCAGGTTGCGGGCGACGGCGCGCAGGAAGCCGATGATCGGCGATGTCTGGTTCGACGCCCAGTTCGAGAACTCCTTGGAGATGCAGACCTTCGTCATCGACGACGCCATGTACTTGCCGCTCACCGCACGCCCGGGTGTCCCGACGAGCGACGGCATGACGACCGTGAAACCGGCGTCGACCACCTCGTTCGCGAACTCGATCACCTTCGGGGTGATGCCGGGGATCTCGTGCACGATGACGACACCGGGCCCCGAGCCCCGCCGATACACGTCGCGGGTGAATCCCGCCGCCGTGAACGACGACTTCTCCCACCCTGCCAGCACGTCGTCACTCACAAGAATCTCCTCACTGCGCTGAGGGCCCGCTCGGCGAGCCCGTCGGTACCGATCCTGAACGAGTCGAAGTCGACACCGTCCTGCTTGCCCATCGCGCCGTGGAGGTAGCGGGCGAAGACGCCTTCGCTGATCACCGCCAGTCGCCAGCAGCTGAACGCGACGTAGTAGTCGATGTTGCCGACGTCGCGACCGGTACGAGTTGCGTAGCGCTCGACCATCGCCGAGTACGCGGGGAAGCCGCCGGCAGGGGTCGGGTCGTTCGCCCGGAGGTTCGCGGCCTCTCCGTCGAACCAGTAGACGCCGAGGTAGCCGACGTCGGCGAGCGGATCACCGAGGGTGCACAGCTCCCAATCCAGCACTGCCGCGATGCGTCCGGCGGTCACGTCGGTGAGGCAGTTGCCGAATCGATAGTCGCCGTGGGCGATCGACACGCCCTGCTGGACGGGGATGTGCTCGCTCAACCGCCGGGCGACTTCGTCGATCGCCGGCAGCTCGCGCGTCTTGGACTGCTCCCACTG
>JAYVMH010000320.1:0-2510 GCA_043759015.1 Actinomycetota bacterium | reverse complement strand
AACGGCAACACCACCGCGAACACCGACCCCAACCGGTCCTCGCTCAGCTCCACCCCCACACCATACAACGCGCGACTAAATCACTCGTGGACCCTAAGGCGGTGCTACAGCGAGCGGCTGTCGCAGAAACGAGGTCGCGCCCAGCCGAAGCCCGGTCAGGCCCGACCCGAGGCCGACGTCCTCGATCACGCCATTGCGGGCCACGTAGAGAGGAACTCGCCGACGCCCGGTGAGCGTGCCGTAGACGAGCGTGTCGCCATGCTCGACCGTCGCTCTCGCCGTCAAGCATCGCCATGCTGTGAAGGTCAGACCCGTGATCCCGATGAGCAGAACGACAAAGCCTGGCCAGGCGCCGGCGTAGGCCTGGCCGATGAGCACACCGGCCACGAGCATCACCGTCACGCCGGGCATCACGCCGACGCCACTGATGGGCCGCCACAGATTGCGCAGGGGGTGCCCGACCATCACAGGCCCATCTTGTTCGAGTCCGTCGGCGAGCGTCTAGGAGCGCAGTTCGGCAGATCGGCATGGCCTCGCTCCCGGCCGAGGGCCTGACCGCTCGATGACGTGGCCCACCGACTAACTAACGGGAGATCGTCACGCCGCCGACGCGTGACGCGCACCTATGCCAAGTCGATGAGGTTGCGTACTACGCGCCAGGCCCGGCGGAGCGCACCGGCGTCCCGACGCCAGGCGATCTCGCGCTCCACCGATTGACGGGACACGCCCACGTCGCCGGATGCGTTGCGCACGGGCTCCAGCGTTCGGGTCGAGAGCTGCCACCAGATCCGGTTCTGGCCAAGCATCTGCTTCGCCGCCGGAAGCCCCACGAAGTCGTCCGAACGAGCGACGGGAAGGCGTTCAACCCGTCGGGCTCGTTGTCCTGCTCCGCGTCGGCTCATGCACCCGCCCCACGTTGAACGCCCACCCGCCCAGAATGCCCGGTATGGGAGCGCCCTGCCAGGGCTCGCGGGCCAGTCAGCGCGGGGTCGGTTCGTAGCCTTGGTCGGTGAGCCAGGCTCGGGCGCCGCCGAGGCGGGCGTCGTCGCTGTACCGGTGCCCGGCGGTTAGGTGTTCCGGGTAGCGGTCGAGGGCGCTTCGGAACCGGGCGAAGGCTCCCTTGCCGCCGAGGGCCCTCGCCAGCGCTGTAGCGGCAGGATGGTCGCCGAGGGTGGTGGTGAAGCGTTCCATGTCTCGGTAGGCGGCGTGGGAGCCTCCCCGGTGAACGGGAGCCAGCGGCCCGGGTCCTCGGGGTCGTAGCCGTCGGGTTCTTCGCCGAGGTCGAGGCTCCCTCCGGGCCACACGGTGCCGGTGTCGAGGTGGAGGAGCGACTCGACCCCGGGCGTCTCGTCGAGGGCTTCGCCGAGTTCCTCGAGGTCGACCGGGACCGGGGTGAGGCTGGTGGGGGTGTGGTCGAGGCCGCGTCGCAGGGCGGCAACGAGTTCGAGGTCGCCGTCCCAGTCCCGGTCCGTGAGCGCCGCCACGAGCTCGGCGGCGATGGCCCGTAGGGCGGGGTCGGTGAGGTGGCCGAGGATGGCGTTGCCGGCGTGTTGAAGGCCGTCGGCCGGGAGCTCGGTCAGGGTGGCGGCGAGCGCGGTCGGGTTGTCGTGGTTGATACGGAGCGAGGCTCGCCATTCGTCTTGGGTCACCGACACCTCCCGAACCTGGGTCGTCACGGACGACGCTACGCCCGCGGCACGAGCGCCTGGCGGACCGCACGGCCGCCGTTGCGACCCTGGCGGGCCGCTCCCATACCGGGCAATCGACACTACCTCGCGAGACGCGCACGGTCGGGGCTCGGCGGTTGCTCCAGTAGGTTTGGCGCAAATGGACGACGCGGCCGGAGATGGCGGCGACGATGTGAGCGTCGTCGCGAGGAGCATCATCGGTATGGCCGAGCGCGCGGGTCGGCGGACGGTCACTCGTGCAGGACTTCGCTTCCGAGTGGTGCGTCGCGATGGTGTGGATCAGATCCTCACCATGGACCGCCGATCGGATCGAGTGAACGTGGGGGTGACCGACGGAGTGGTGACCGACAGCCGCGTGGGATGACCGGTCCCGCTCTCCGTCGTGGCGGTGCCGATCTGCCGTCCTGAGCGGTCAGCGGGCGGTTGCCGATACCACCAGCACGACGCCCGCCGTGGCGCTGAGGACGATCACGCCGTAGGTGCCGAGAGCCGAATGTGCGTCTGCGGCCGGGCTATCAGCTCTTCGACCGCTGAGCGCCCTCCACATCGTTCTGTAGCCGTCCTTCGTGGACGACCGCAGCCGCCAGGCGAGCACGGCGACGCCGATGAGAGCGAGGCCAGCACCAAGGGCTAGGTGAGTGGTGTGAAACGGGTGTGGTAGGTGGGATTGTGTTGGTGTGGGGTGGGTTCTGAGTACGTGGTCTGCGGGTGGGGGTGAGCGTAGGGCGCGCCCGGGGTGGGTCGTGTTCGAGTGCTGGTGGCGCCTGGGGACCTGTTCTGGCGGGTCCGGTCGGTCTGGTGGCGGTTGCCTGCTGGTCAGGT
>JAYVMH010000319.1:0-11872 GCA_043759015.1 Actinomycetota bacterium | reverse complement strand
AACGCCAACGACAACGCCAACGACAAGGCGGCGACCGCGGCGTGTCACGAGGTGCTGACGGTGCGCTCGACGACCGACCCGACGGCGCGCAGCAGCGTAGGGACGAACCGTTCGGGCTGGGCAGCAATCGAGTTGTGGTCGCCGTCCACGCGGTAGGCCTCGGCCCTGTGGATGCCTTCGAACAACCGCACCTGCCGGCGCACCGGCACAACCCGGTCGCGCATCGTGATCAGCACCGAGGTCGGCACGTCGATCTCGTCGAGCCATTCGCGGGAGTTGAACTTCCCGATCGCCCGCCCGGCCTGCAGCACGGTTCGCCAATCGTGCAGCGATGACTCCTGCAGGGCCCACGGCTCCCACGTGTCGGTCTTCTTCTGGAGGTAGAACTGCTCGGTCAGCCACTGGCGCGCCTGCAAGGGAGTGAGCCGCGCCAACGCGGCCATGCCCGACAGCCCGAGGAAGCCGAGCTTCTCCTCGCGTGATGTGGAGAAGTACGGCGCCGTCGCGCACAGGACCAAGCCTCGAACGCGTTCGCGATGACGGCGCCACACGAGCTGCGCCACCGGCCCGCCCATCGAGTAGCCGATCGGGATGACCTGTCCCAGCCCGAGGACGTCGCACACGGCGATGGCGTCGTCGGCGCAGTCCTCCAGCTGAAACGTCTTCTTCGCCCGGATCCCGCGACCGTGGCCCCGGTGATCGAGCGCGACCACCCGGTAGTGCTCGCCGAGCGGCTCGTAGCAGGTGAACCAGTTCAGGTCAGCGGTCGCCGTCCAGCCGTGCAGCAGCAGCACCGTCGGCGCGCCAGGCGGTCCGGGGATGGTGCGCACGAACGTGGTGCCGCGGCCGGGGAGCTCCATCGCTGCGCCCATGGGCAGCCTGGGGACCTTGGGGGCCGCGCCCTGGCGGGTCGCCACTAGGCGAGCTCCACCTTCAACACCTGCACGCGCAGCACTCCGTTCGGTGCTTGGTACTCCACCCACTGGCCCTCGTTGGCGCCGACCAGAGCCTGGCCGAGCGGCGACGTCGGGCTGACCACGTCGAGGCCTTCCGAGCGTTCCTCGGGGTGCCCGACGAGGTAGCGCTCGGCCATGGTCGGTGCGTCGCCGTCGTACAGGATCGTGACGATACTGCCCGCGGCAATGGCGCCGTCGACGCCCCCCTCGATGATCTCGGCGTTCTCGATGACGTGTTCCAGTTGACGGATGCGGCCCTCCATGTGACCCTGCTCGTCCTTGGCGGCGTGGTAGTCGCCGTTCTCGGACAGGTCACCGAGCAGCCGTGCGGCTTCGATCTTCTGGGCCACTTCGATCCGGCCGCGCGTGGTGAGGTCGTAGTGCTCCTGCTGGAGGCGCTCGTATGCGCTGCGGGACAGTTGGTGGCTCGCCATAGAGGTCGCGAGCTTATCGGCGCCGGCCGCGGGCCCGATATGCCCCCGGCGTCATGCCGACGGCCTGTTGGAACTGTCGGGTGAAGGAGCTCTGGTCGTAGAAGCCGCACTCGCCGGCGATCGTGGCGATCGACAGGTCGGTGTCGTCGAGCCGGCGCACGGCTTCGTCCAGCCGCGTGCGGATCAACAGCTGCTTGGGCGACATGCCGATGGCCTTGCGCACCCCGCGCTCGAGCTGCGCCGCGGTCATCCCGGCTGCGTCGGCCAGGTCGCGCACCTTCAGCGGCTCGGCGTACCGGTGGCGGGTGAGGTCGATGGCTGCGTGGAGCCCCTTCAGACCGTCGGTCTCCATCCCGGTTCGAAGGTCGTAGCTGACGGCGACGATCCCGATCACGTCGCCGCTCTCGTCGACCAGACGGGTCTTGGTCGTGACGTACCAACCACGGGTACCGTCGGGCCGCAGGATCAGCTCGAGCTCGTTGCGGATCGGTTCCCCGCTCGCCAGCAGCTGCGCATCCTGTGCCTCGTAGGTGGCTGCGAGGTCGGTGGGGAACAGCTCGCCGGCGGTGTGGCCGAGCACGGCGCCAGGCGCGGCGTGGCCGGCACGTTCGGCGAACGCTTGGTTGACCGCGAGGTAGCGGCCCTCCACGTCTTTCACGCAGAACATCACGTGGGGCACGCCCGCGAACACGTCGGCGAGGGTGGCGACCACGGGATGCACGTGTGCATTCTGGCTCGCGTTGTACTTCTGCGACGGCTGAGGGGGTGCAGTGGTGCAAGACCCGTGGGTGTTGAGTGGAGGTGTGACCGATCTCGCCGTCCCTCCCGTTGTCGACGCCGCGCAGGGCGACACCGATCTGAGCATCGCCCGCGCCGAGCTGCTGCTCGCCGGTTCGCTCGCCGGCGCTACTGCTGCCGAGCGCCGCCAGCAGCGCCGACTCGCTGCGGTTGTGCACGACGCGGAGCTGCGCGCCCTCACGTTCGCACTGACCGACGAGGTGCTGCGCTTCGACGACGATCGCCGAGCAGCCGCCCGCTTCAAGGCGATCGTCGACGAGTTCGGAGTGCCCGCGGCACTCGGCCGGGTCGACCGGATCCTGCTCGGGCTCGGGGGTCGCCTCGCGGGTCGCCTCCCGCGCATCGTGATGCCGCTCGTGCGCCGTCGCATCGTGCGGGAGAGCAACGGTGTGGTGTTGAGCGCCGAGGATCCGGCGTTCGCCCGCCACGTGGCTCGTCGCCACGCGGAAGGCTTTCGCCTGAACGTGAACGTGCTCGGCGAGGCGATCCTCAGCGACGCGGAGGCTGCGGAGAGGATGCGCCTGCTCCGCCAGCGCATCGCCCGATCCGACGTCGAGTACGTCTCGTTGAAGATCTCCGCGGTCGTCGCCAACCTCGATGTGCTTGCGTTCGACGAGTCCGTCGACCGGATCTGCGAATGCCTTCGCGTGCTGTACCGCGATGCGCAATCGCACACGCCGCGCACGTTCGTGAACCTCGACATGGAGGAGTACCGCGACCTCTCGCTGACGATCGCTGCGCTGCGTCGGGTGCTCGACGAACCGGAGTTCGCGACGCTGGACGCCGGCGTCGTGCTGCAGGCGTACCTGCCGGAGTCGCACGCTGCCTGCACCGAGTTGGGTGAGTGGGCCGCCGCCCGCCATGCGCGTGGCGGCGGCACCTTGAAGGTGCGCATCGTGAAGGGCGCGAACCTCGCGATGGAGAAGGTGGAGGCCGAGCTGCACGGGTGGCGGCAGGCTCCGTACGACACCAAGGCGGAGGTCGACGCCAGCTTCAAGGCGCTCGTGGAGCGCGCACTCGACCCGCGGTGGGCTGACGCGGTTCGCGTCGGTCTCGCCAGCCACAACCTGTTCGACGTCGCGTGGGCAATGGGGTTGCCGGAGCGCAACCGCATCGAGTTCGAGATGTTGGAGGGCATGGCGACGGCCCAGTCGCGAGAGGTGCAGAGCCGGGTCGACGACGTGCTGCTCTACGCGCCGGTGGTGCGTCGCGACGACCTCGCGGCGAGCATCGCCTACCTCTCGCGTCGGCTCGATGAGAACACGTCGCCCGACAACTTCCTTCGCGCGCTGTTCACGCTGCGGCCCGACACGCCCGAGTGGGCCGACCAGTGCCGCCGGTTCAGCGCTGCGATGGCGGCGAAGGGTGCGGTCGACAGCGCGAGTCACCGCACCCAGGATCGCCGGCTTCCCGCCCCGGCCACATCGAGCGAGCTGGTCGACTTCCACAACACCGACGACACCGACTGGACCCAGCCGGCCAACCGTCGCTGGATCGCCGACTCGCTGAAGGACATGTCGCTGAAGGACATGTCGCTGAAGGGCATGTCGCTGAAGGGCATGTCCCGTGAGTCCTTCTGCGTTGCGGAGACGGTCGAAGCGATCGACGAGGTGGTCGAGATCGCGGTCCGCGCGGCGAAGTCGTGGGGGGAGAGCAGCTACGCCGAACGCCGAGCACTCCTCGCCAGGGTCAGCGACGAGATGGAGCGGTCTCGCGGCCGCACGCTCGCGTTGATGGCCGCCACCGCGTGCAAGACAGTGGGGGAGGGCGATCCGGAGGTGTCCGAGGGCATCGACTTCGCCCGCTACTACGGCTGGTGCACGCATGCGATCGAGGCCCGCGTGGCGCAGGGTCGCACGTTCACTCCGAGCGGCGTCGTGCTCGTCGCATCGCCGTGGAACTTCCCGTACGCGATCCCCGCAGGCGGGGTGTTCGCTGCGCTGGCCGCCGGCAACGCGGTGATCCTCAAGCCGGCCCCCGAGGTGCGCGAGGTCGGTCACGAGTTGGCGACTCAGCTGTGGCGGGCGGGCGTGCCGCACGATCTCGTGCAGTTCGTCGCCTGCCCGGACGACGAGGTCGGCCGCCGGCTCGTCACCCACGATTCGGTCGACACCGTGGTGCTCACCGGCGCCTACGAGACCGCGCAGCTGTTCCGCAGTTGGAAGCCGGGCATCCGGGTGGTGGGGGAGACCAGTGGCAAGAACGCGCTCGTCATCACCGCTGCGGCCGACGAAGATGCGGCGATCCGCGACCTCGTTCGATCGGCGTTCGGACACGCCGGTCAGAAGTGCTCGGCCGCGAGCCTGGCCATCATCGAGGCGTCCGTCTACGACGATCCGGTGTTCATGCGCCGCCTGGCGGATGCGGTTCGCAGCGTTCGTGTGGGTGATGCGGACGATCTCTCGACGATGACGGGGCCGCTGGTCGGTGCCCCGTCGCCGAAGCTGCTGCGCGCACTGACGACGCTGGAGCCGGGGGAGCGGTGGCTCGTGGAACCGACCTGCCTCGACGCGGCGACGAACGTGTGGTCGCCGGGCGTGCGCGTGGGTGTCGCGCCGGGTTCGTGGTTCCACCTCACCGAGTGCTTCGGGCCGGTGCTCGGGTTGATGCGGGCAAAGTCGCTCGACCACGCGATCGAGTTGCAGAACGCCGTCGAGTTCGGCCTCACCGGTGGCATCCACTCGCTCGACGAGCACGAGGTCGCTCATTGGCTCGACCGGGTCGAGGTGGGCAACGCCTACGTCAACCGGCACATCACCGGCGCGGTCGTGCAGCGTCAGCCGTTCGGCGGGTGGAAGAAGTCCTCGGTCGGCTGCGGACCCAAGGCCGGTGGGCCGTTCTACGTCGAGACGTTCGGAACCTGGCTCGGTGGCGACGACGACGAGGCCACGTTCCGCCGGGTGTGGCTCGGCCACTTCCGGGTGTCGCACGATCCGTCCGTGTTGGCGTGCGAGCGCAACACCCTCGGTTACGTGCCGCTGCCGGCGTTGGACGTGTACGTGGCCCCGGATGCATCTCCCGCAGCCATCGCGATCGTGAAGATGGCAGCGTTGATCACTGGCGTGCCGGCGCGGTTCTTGGACACGACGCGGCCGGTTCCAATGTCGTCGCGGGTGCGTGTCGTCGGGGCCGTCACGGATCAGCAGCTCGCCGAGTGGCATGCGCTCGGCATCGAGGCCGACCTCGTCCAACCCGTCGCCGATGCCATGGTGGAGCTGCGCCGATGGGTCCGCGAACAGGCCGTCAGCCACACCCGTCACCGCCACGGACGTTTGCTCGACTGACGGCTCGAAGCGATACCGTCTCACGCTGATGGCACATCGCATTGCAGTGATCGGTGGCGACGGGATCGGCCCGGAAGTGACGCTCGAGGCGTTGAAGGTGGTGCGCGCCGCGGGCGTGCAGATGGACACGGTCGAGTTCGATCTCGGTGGCGCCCGATACCTGCGCGACGGGGAGATCCTCAGCGACGAGACACTGCAGCAGCTGCGCGGGTTCGACGCGATCCTGCTCGGCGCGGTGGGCACGCCAGAGGTGCCGCCGGGGGTCATCGAGCGGGGGCTGCTGCTGAAGATGCGCTTCGAGCTCGACCTGTACGTGAACCAGCGCCCGTTCGTGGGCACCGCGCCCGGGGGCACCGTGCCCCACGACTTCGTGGTGATCCGCGAGAACACCGAAGGCCCGTACGTGGGCGAGGGTGGCATCCTGCGCAAGGGCACGCCCCACGAGGTGGCGACGCAGGGTTCGGTGAACACGCGCATGGGCGCCGAGCGGGCGATCCGCTACGCGTTCGAGCTGGCGATGGGGCGTCGCAAGCACCTCACGCTCGTCCACAAGACGAACGTCCTCACGTTCGCGGGCGACCTGTGGCAGCGGGCGTTCAACGACGTCGCCACTGAGTACCCAAAGGTGTCGACGGCCTACAACCACGTGGACGCGGCGTGCATCTACTTCGTGCAGGACCCGCATCGTTACGACGTGGTCGTCACCGACAACCTGTTCGGCGACATCCTCACCGATCTGGGGGGCGCGGTCAGCGGCGGCATCGGGTTGGCCGCCAGCGCGAACCTGAACCCGGCCCGCACCGGCCCGAGCATGTTCGAGCCCGTTCACGGTTCGGCGCCCGACATCGTCGGCACCGGCAAGGCGAACCCGACGGCCGCGGTCCTGTCCGCGGCGTTGATGCTCGACTTCCTCGGCGAGGCGGCCGCGGCCGATCGCATCAGGGCGGCCTGCGCGCTTCCTGTTACCGGCAGCACCAGCGAGATCGGTTCCCAACTCGCCGCCGCCGTGGCAGGCTGATCCACCACATCTCGAAGGGGCAACGATGCCGATCACGACCACTCCCAAGATCTGGATGAACGGCGAGCTCGTCGACTGGGACGCGGCGCAGGTGCACGTGCTCACGCACACGCTGCACTACGGCACGGGTGTGTTCGAAGGGATCCGGGCGTACGAGACGGCGGATGGCCCGGCCGTGTTCCGGCTCACCGAGCACATGGTGCGGATGCACAACTCGGCGAAGATTCTGGGGATGGAGATCCCGTACTCCGTCGAGGAGCTGGTCGAGGCGACGAAGGCGACGGTGCGCAGCACCGCCCTGCCCAGCTGCTACATCCGACCGATCGCCTACTACGGGTACGGCGAGATGGGCCTGAACACGTTGCCCTGCCGGGTGGACGTGGCGATCGCCTGCTGGCCGTGGGGTGCGTACCTGGGCGACGACGCGGTCACCAAGGGCGTGCGGATGAAGATCTCGTCGTGGACCCGCCACGATCACAACACGATGCCGCCCGCGGCGAAGACGGTCGGCAACTACGTCAACAGCTCGCTCGCCAAGGTGGAGGCGTTGAAGGCCGGGTACGACGAAGCGATCATGCTCTCGCCGTCCGGTCTGGTGGCCGAGTGCACCGGCGAGAACATCTTCGTGTCGCGCAAGGGTGTGATCTTCACGCCCCCGCTCGCGGCCGGCGCGCTGGAGGGCATCACCCAGAGCTCGGTGTCGACCATCGCCCGCGACCTCGGTCTGGAGGTGCAGGTGGGCAACATCGCCCGCAGCGACCTGTACATCGCCGATGAGATCTTCGTGTGCGGCACCGCCGCCGAGGTCAGCTCGGTCAACTCCGTCGACGATCGTGTGGTGCCGTGCCCCGGGCCGGCCACCAAGGCGATCGCCGAGGTGTATGCCAAGGCCGTGCGCGCCCAGGACCCGCGCTACGTGTCGTGGTGCGAGTACGCCTGACCGGCGAGCATCCGCCCCGGGCGGGGTACCCGAGTCACGGTCGGGCGCGATTCCACGTCACCCGTGTCCCGCCCTGTCCTGGTTCCGCACCCACGGGTGCGGAACCAGGCGTTGCTGTCATGGTTGCGCGCCCGTGGGCGCGGAAGGCGGACAAGTGGCATCGAGTACGACCGGCGCCGATATGGTCCGCGGTGGCTTCCCCGTCGACCTTGACCACTGGAGGAAGCCATGCCGCAATGGCAGTACGAGCTGGACACGTGGTTCAGCGAACATCACGGCATCGCCGGCCTGTCGACGATGTTCGACATCGGCGTGTCATATCGCACCATCCAGCGGATGGTGCGAAGGGGGCAACTCGAGACCGTGCTGCCCGGCGTCTATCGGAGCCGGCAATGGCCGATGGGGCGCGACCAGCTGATGGCGGCGGCATGCGCGAGAAACTCATCCGCGCTCATTGGCTTCATCACGGCCAGTCGGGAGTGGGGGTTCCGCAAGGTGGCCGACGGCCCGGTGCACGTACTCGTACCGCACGGCGCCAGTCCTCAGATGGACGGGGTGGTCGTCCATCGCTGTCGGAGGATCGATGCCGTCGACATCGTCGAGCGATCGGACGGAATACGGCTCACGAGCCCGCCCCGCTCGCTGTTCGATTCATCGGACATGCTCGGCTTCAAGGCCGCTGAATCGATCGTCGAGCAGATGCTCAACGATCGGGTCTGCACGTTCGAGACGATCTGCGACACGTTCGCCCGGCTCGCGCACCCGAACCGGCCCGGCACGCGCACGCTGGCGGCGGTCCTTCGATCGAGGCCGAAGTGGCGTCGGGCGCTGCAGTCCGAACTCGAGCGCCGTGTCCTCGACGAGATTCGAGGGCAATCGTTGCCGGCCCCGGTGCCGCAATGTCCGGTCTCGCTCCCGAGCGGAAAGGTCATCCATCTCGACTTCGGATGGCCCGAGTGGCGCGTGGGTCTGGAGGTCGACGACCCCGCGTGGCACGCGGGGTTCGAAGACCGACACCGCGACATGCATCGCGATCGCAAGGCCACGGTGGTCGGCTGGTCGATGTCACGTGTGTCCAAGATCGACGTCGAACAGGGGCTTCGGGAAGCCATCGCCGACGTCGGCATCATCATCGACTCACGCCGCCGAGCGGCGTGAGAGCGCGCCCACGGGCGCGAGACGCGGCCTTGCTGTCGTGGTTGCGCGCCCGTGGGCGCGGCAATGAACCGGGCACGGTGAACCCAGCTGGGTCGAGCCCGGCGGCGCGTCGGCCGGAAAAGCGAAGCGCCCCGGGCCGCGCTGCCAGCCGAGGCCAGCGCGCCGCCCGGGGCGACTCCTTGCGGTCCGATGATCCACCACTGACCGACCTTGGGGCGTTAGCCTTCCACTCAATCAATGTCATCGCCCGTCAGAGCTTGCGCTTTGGCGGGCGATCCCTTTTTCGGCGGCCTCCCCGGTTGCCCGGCTCCTCCTCCGAAGTGAGACCGTGATGTCGGCCCTCCCTCCCGGTTGCCCGGTCGTTCAAACCTTCACCCCGACCGCCGGCTCGGCGTCCCCGGTTGCCCGGCTGACCTCCCCGACCCCTCGCCCCGACCCCCGACGACCTTGCGGCCTCCGGACACCGTTGCTCGGATCTGGATCATCTTTCCTACCGACCCCGCTCCCACCTCGTGAACCCGGTTGGCCCTCCGAATCGCTTCCCTACCATTGCTGGCAAGTCGGCTCCCTGACATCACCATTGCTGGCGGCGGCAGATCCTCGGCACCGTTCCTCGGGTTCCGGTTGGCGTGCGCTGACCGGTACGGGGGTTACTCTGCACCATGCGTTTCACCAGGTCAAGAGGGATTTCTAGTTCCCACAGGGTTATCCGCAGACATTCCCGGTTAACCACAGAAGTTTTTGGTTCATCCACTGTTCAGTCACAGGTTGTACACAGGCAGACGGTTGACGAACGGGTATTTTGCCTGTTCAATGGCGGGCGTGTCCGTGTTCGCTCACTCCGCGATCATCATCATCATTTGCTAGCGCACGTCGGCCCCATGCCGATGTGCGCTTCGAGCCGCCCCACCGGGCGGCTCTTTCATTTCCAGGGAAAGGCACACCGTGAACGCACAACCTGATCACGTCGAGGTCTTCGACACCACCTTGCGCGACGGCCTCCAGGTGGAGGGCGTGTCGGCTACGGTGGACGACAAGCTGCGCATCGCCGAGCAGCTCGACCACCTCGGCGTGCACTTCATCGAGGGTGGCTGGCCCGGTGCCAACCCCAAGGACATCGAGTTCTTCCGGCGTGCGCTCACCGAACTGCGTCTCACCACCTCGACGATGGTGGCGTTCGGCAGCACGCGTCGTCCCCGTGGCAAGGTCGACGACGACACCACGTTGCGCAACCTGCTCGATGCCAACACCTCCGCGGTGTGCATCGTCGCCAAGAGCTGGGACTACCACGTGCTGGAGGCGCTGCAGACCACGCTCGACGAAGGCGCGGCGATGATCGCCGACTCGGTGGAGTTCCTCCACGGTGCGGGTCGGATGGTGATGGTCGACCTCGAGCACTTCTTCGACGGCTACAAGCACAACCCGGAGTTCAGCCTGCGTGCCATCGAGGCCGCGGTCGTGAACGGCGCCAGCCACCTCGTGCTGTGCGACACCAACGGCGGTTCGCTGCCCCACGAGGTGTCGTCGATCGTGGCCGAGGTGAGCCGGGTGGTGGGCACCGATGCGACGATCGGCATCCACTGCCACGACGACACCGGTTGCGCGGTTGCCAACTCGATGGCCGCGGTGCTGGCCGGAGCGCGGCAGGTGCAGGGCACGCTGAACGGGCTCGGCGAGCGCACCGGCAACTGCAACCTCACCACGGTCATCCCCAACCTCCAGTTGAAGCTTGGGATGACCTGCCTGCCCGAGGGGCGGCTGGAGAGGTTGACGAGCGTCAGCAAGCACGTCGCCGAGGTGCTCAACCGGCCGGTGAACCCGCAGGCGCCGTACGTGGGCAACTCGGCGTTCGCCCACAAGGCCGGACTCCACGTCAGTGCGATCAAGCGGGCCAAGGACGCCTACGAGCACATCGACCCCGAGCTGGTCGGCAACGGCACGCGGTTCGTGGTCAGCGAGATGGCCGGGCGCGCCACGATGGAGATCAAGGCTCAGGAGCTCGGCCTGGCGATGGATGGCCCGGCGGTGAACCAGGTGATCGACGACCTCAAGCGGCTCGAGCACGAGGGCTATCACTTCGAGGCCGCCGACGCGTCGCTCGAGCTGCTGATGCGCCGCTCGGCCGGCTGGGAGCAGACGTTCTTCCGTGTGGAGAGCATGCGGGTGATCACCGACGAACTGCCCAGCGGCGACTTCACCACCGAGGCCACCGTCAAGGTGTGGGTGGGCGTCGGCGCCGCGGCTCAGCGGCACGTGCACACCGCCGAGGGCAATGGCCCGGTCAACGCCATCGACACCGCATTGCGTACGTCGCTGGCGGCTGCGTTCCCCCAGCTCGATCGAGTGCACCTCACCGACTACAAGGTGCGCATCCTCGACGGCGCGACGGCCACCGGTGCGATCACGCGCGTGCTCATCGACTTCACCAACGGTGATCGCACATGGACCACGATCGGCGTCAGCAGCAACATCATCGAGGCCTCGTGGCGGGCGCTGGAAGAAGGCCTCGTCTACGGCCTGCTGCACGCCCCGGCCTGATCATCGTCGACCTCGACCCCGCACGCGACCCCGCACGCGACCCCGGACGCGACGATGGGGCCCCCACAGCGGGTGGGGACCCCATCATCTGTAAGTGTCCGGCACTCGGGAGCTGAGGCTGAGGACACGATCTATGGAGTATGGCTTCTCGATGCCGATGCACCTTTCGGGTGGTGCACCGACATCGAGTCGCCTGGTGTCTGGCTCGGATCCGGAGTGGTTAGAGGCGGATCTTCTGCATCGCCGTTGCGGCGCTGGTGTCCGTCAGGACACCGTTGGTGAAGCCTTTCACCGTGATCGGCGTCTGCGTACACGGTGTTGCGTATGGGTCCTTCAGGTTGCAGGCCGGCTTCGGAGCACCGACAAGGGTGATCGTGAAGCTCCCTGGGACGATCAGCGAGAACGTCAGGTTGGCACCCAACGTGGCAGGGTCGAAGATCGTGCCCGATTCGGTGAGGTACGGCTGCAGCACCATGCTGGTGATCGCCGGGTTCGTCGAGGTGGCCGTCATCACCAAGCGTTGCTTGGCGAGGCGGTACTCGAGCGTTCCACCAAAGGTGATTGTGTTCGCCGTCGCGGTCGTCACGGTGATCGTCACCGACGTTGGTGCCGAGGCGCCATTGACGTTCGTCGCGGTCACGTTGAACGTGTAGACGCCCGCCGTGGTCGCAGAGAACTGGAACGACGAAGTACCTGACGGTGTCGCCGCCGCGGGTGTCTGGATGAACGCCACCGGGTTCACCGGA
>JAYVMH010000318.1:0-11959 GCA_043759015.1 Actinomycetota bacterium | reverse complement strand
CGACGAGCAGCTGTTCTACCTGATGAGTCGCGGCCTGTCGCAGGAGCAGGCGATGGGCATGGTCGTCAACGGCTTCATCGAACCGATCACGCGCACCTTGCCGATGGAGTACGCGGTGGAGTGGAGCCGATTGATCGAGCTGCAGATGGAAGGCAGCGTCGGATAAAGTCGTCGGTACCGCCGTCTCCACAAGGCGTCGGTCAGACCCCGGGCCGCTGTCACGGCGCCGGGGTCACTGCGTTGTACGGTCACTGCGTTTCCGGGACGTTGCCTCGCCGCGTCGGGTGAGCTCGGCGCCGGTCACCTCCGCGCTGTGAAGCGGTGAGCGTTCAGCACTCGACGTAGCTGACGGCCACCGGAATCGATCGGGCGGCGTTGCGAAACGTCACGGCAAGCCCACCGCGAGCCGTCTCCTTGTACTTCTCGTGCATGTCGCGACCCGTGTCGCGCATGGTGGCGATGGCCTGATCGAGCGACACGAGGTGGGTGCCGTCGCCGTGCAGCGCCAACCGCGCCGCGTTGATCGCCTTCATCGCGGCCATCGCGTTGCGTTCGATGCATGGCACCTGCACCAGCCCGCCGATCGGATCGCACGTCAGGCCGAGGTTGTGCTCGAGCGCGATCTCGGCGGCGTTCTCCACCTGGCTCGGCGTGCCACCCATCACTTCGGCGAGCCCGGCGGCCGCCATCGCACATGCCGAGCCGACCTCGCCCTGGCACCCCACCTCCGCCCCGGAGATCGATGCGTTCATCTTGAACAGCGCGCCGATCGCTCCGGCTGTGAGCAGGAACGCCACCACGCCGTCGTCGTCCGCGCCGGGCACGAACTGCGCGTAGTAGTGCAGTACGGCGGGCACGATTCCCGCCGCGCCGTTGGTCGGCGCGGTGACCACCCTGCCGCCGGCGGCGTTCTCCTCGTTCACCGCCAGGGCGTAGAGGTTCACCCAGTCCAGCGCGGCCAGCGGGTCGACCGAATGACCGTCGAGGCGGCGATGCAGCGCGGCGGCCCGTCGCTGCACGCCGAGCCCACCGGGCAACTCGCCCGTCGCTCGACATCCGCGGTCGACGCACGAGCGCATCACCTGCCAGATGTGCAGCAGGTGTGCCTTGATGTCGGTCTCGGGGTGCAGCACCCGCTCGTTCGCCAGTTGGAGCAGGCTGATCGACAGATCCCCGTTGGCGCACAGGGCGAGCAGTTCGTCCGCGGAGTGGAACGGGAAGGGGACCACCGTGACGTCGTGGTCGATCGGTCCGGCGATGTCGTCCTCGTCGACGACGAAGCCGCCACCGACCGAGTACGACCGGTGCACGGCGATGATGTCGCCCGCGTCGTCGAACGCCTCGAACTGCATGCCGTTGGGATGGCCGGGCAACGTGGCGTCGGGGTGCAGCACCACATCGGCCGCCATGTCGAACACGACGGAGTGGCCGCCGAGCAGGGTGAGCGAACCGGAGGCGTCGATCGCGGCGAGCGTGCTCGGGATGGAGTCCGGGTCGACGGTGTCCGGCTGGGCGCCGGTGAGCCCGAGGACGACCGCGGGTGGTGTGCCGTGCCCCACACCGGTGGCGCCGAGCGACCCGTAGAGCTGGACTCGCACGCGGCAGACCCTCGGCGAGTCGCCGTTCGCGTGGAGGCTGCTGGCGAACGCGCCGGCGGCCCGCATCGGCCCGACGGTGTGCGAGCTGGAAGGGCCGATCCCGACCCGGAACAGCTCGAGCACGCTGATCGTCACGTGCCGAGCGTATCGGTTCGGGAGCAGGCAGAATGGCGCCATGCCGATGCGCCAGGAATGCAGGCAGTTCGAGAGCCGCACTTATCCGAACGGTGAGACCGTCCGCAAGTGCAACCTCGACCTGGCACCCGAGGCGCCCTGGCGTTGCCCGGCGAACTGCCCGAAGTTCGAGCCGCGGCCCGACGTCGGTTGGACCTACGGCACGATGGTGAGCCCGAAGAACCCGGACGAGCCGCCGGGGCTGGACGATTGTTCGGCGGCCGCGTTGTTGGACGAAGCCGAGGACTTCCTCAACGAAGTCGGCCCGCAGGTGCTCGCCGAAGTGGCTGCCGAACGCGAGCGCGCGGCCAGGCCGCTGTGGAAGCGGATGTTCCGCCGCAAGCCCTGACCGGCGTGGGTGATTAGCACTACGCGCGTAGTAGAATTCCCCCCGTGCCTTCGACCCTTCTCGATGCTGCCGGCACCATGCAGCTCCCTTCGCCCGAGTCGGAAGTGTGGCGCTACAGCCGCATCGGCGAGCTCGACCTGGCCGCGTTCGCTCCTTCGCCCCTCACCACCTCCGTCACCGGCGCGGAACCCCTCGCCGAACGACGCGCCGAACGACACGCTGCCGATGCGGCGCTGACTGCTTCGCTGGTGGCGAGCATGACCACTCACGACGTGTTCGACGAGCTGAACGCCACTCACCACCAGACGGTGGAGATCCACGTCCCCGCCGGCACGGTCCTGGCCGAGCCGATCGTGGTCACCCACCATCTCGCCACGGACGGGTCGGCTGCGTTCCCGCGTCTGGTGGTCCACGCCGGGGCCGACAGCGAGTTCACGGTCGTCGAACGCTTCGAGTCGGCACCGGGCATCGTGGCCCTGATCGTGCCTCGCCTCGTGCTGCACGCGTCGCAGGCGGCGCGGGTCAGCTACCTGGGGATCAACCTGCTGGCCGACACGGTGTGGTCGATCGGCCATCAGCAAGCCACGGGCGATCGCGACTCCACCACGCTGCTCGCCACCGTCGCGCTCGGCGGCGACTATGCGCGCGTCCGCACGGATGCTCGGGTCGTGGGCCAGGGGGCGACCACCAAGCAGGTCGCGCTGTACTACGCCGATGGTCATCAGATGCACGACTTCCGCACGTTGCAGGATCACGTCGCGCCGAAGACGTACAGCGACCTGTTGTTCAAGGGTGCGGTGCAGGATCACGCCAAGAGCGTGTACACCGGCCTCATCCGCATCCGCGAGGACGCCAAGGGTTCGGTGGCGTTCCAGACGAACCGCAACCTGACGCTCAGCGCCGGCGCGTGGGCGGAGAGCGTGCCGAACCTGGACATCCGGACCAATGACGTGAAGTGCAGCCACGCCAGCACCGTGGGGCCGATCGACGAGGAGCAGCGCTTCTACCTCGAGAGCCGTGGCATCCCGCCCCAGATCGCGGAGCGGCTGGTGGTGCTCGGCTTCTTCGACGACGTGCTCGCTGCGTTGCCGGTCGGTTCGCTGCTTCCCGAGCTTCGGGCGCGGGTGACCGAGAAGCTGGAGAGGATGTCGTCGTGAGCACGGTCGTGTGTTCGCTCGCCGATCTTGCTCCGGGCACGGCCACCAAGGTGGAGGTGAACGGTCGGGCGATCGCGCTCGTGCGCATCGGCGACGACGTGTACGCGATCGGCGACACGTGCAGTCACGCCGAGGTGTCCCTCAGCGAGGGCGAGGTCTTCGGTGAGGAGAAGGAACTGGAGTGCTGGAAGCACGGCAGTACGTTCAGCCTCGTCACCGGCGAGCCGACCACGCTGCCCGCCACACAACCGGTGCCCGTCTACGTCGCGAAGGTCATCGACGGCGCGGTGCACATCGAACTGGAGAACGCGTCATGAGCACGCTCGAGATCAAAGGCCTCGTTGCGTCCGTCGCAGGCAAGCAGATCCTCAACGGCATCGACCTCACCGTCCACTCGGGCGAGGTGCATGCGGTGATGGGCCCCAACGGCGCCGGCAAGAGCACGTTGTCGGCGGTCGTGATGGGCAAGCCGGGCTACGAGGTGCACGCCGGTGAGGTGCTCCTCGACGGCATCGACCTGCTGGCGATGCCCACCTGGCAGCGCGCCCAGGCAGGCGTGCATCTGGTGATGCAGTACCCGAGCGAAGTCCCCGGCGTCGACCTGACCGAGATGCTCTCCGAGGCGTACACCGCCCGCGGTCGATCCACCGAAGGCCTCGCCGATGCCGTCGCCGCCGAGGCGGATCGCATCAACTTCCCGGCGGTGCTGCTCGACCGCTCGCTGAACGTGGACCTCTCGGGTGGCGAGAAGAAGCGCAACGAGACGCTGCAGCTCGCGCTGCTGGAACCGAAGTTCGCGATCCTCGACGAGCTGGACTCCGGCCTCGACATCGATGCGTTGCGCGACTGCGCGCGGCGGGTCGAGGCGGCCACGCACGATCAGCAGCTCGGTGTGCTGGCGATCACGCACTACAACCGCCTGCTCGCGGAGCTGCACCCCGACCACGTGCACATCCTCGTCAAGGGTCGCATCGTGGCATCGGGCGGCCCCGAGCTGGCCGACCAACTCGAGCGCGACGGCTACGAGGCGTTCACCGGCGACGACGCGCAGGCCGCGGTGCAGGGCCAGCCGAGCGCCTACGACGACCTCTTCGCCCCCTGAGCCGGCGCGTGGCAGTGTGATCCGATGAGCGACATCCACCCCAACGTCACCCGCGTCGTCGAAGCCGCCCGCGCGCGGGGATTGGAGATCCAACCTCGACGGTTCGCGGACGGAGCGAAGACGGCGATCGACGCCGCCAACTCGATCGGTGTGGGCGTCGGGCAGATCGTGAAGAGCCTGATCTTCGGTGTCGACGGCGAGATCGTGCTCGCCTACGTGAGCGGCGCCAACCAACTCGACGAGAAGAAGCTCGCCAGCGCAGCCGGTGGCCACAAGTGCGCCCGGGTGGACGCCGACGCCGTTCGCGACGCGACCGGCTTCCCCATCGGCGGCGTCCCACCGTTCGGCCACACCACTCACCTGCGCGTGTTCATCGACCCCGACCTGTTGCAGTACGACGAGGTGTGGGCCGCTGCGGGTACCTGGCACGACGTGTTCGGCATCGAACCGCACAAGCTCGTCGAAGCCAGCGAGGGCGTGGTCACCGATCTCAAGCGCGGCTAGGGATCTGCTGGGGCTGGATAGTTCCAATTCGACTTCGTGGTCGAATACGTCGGGCCTTCCGGGACGAATGTCGCCCAGTTGCCGGCCGTGACTCGATCCACGGCGTGTTTCCTGGGACAGCGTGGCTGACCGTGTCGTCGTAGCCTGACCTCATGGAGGAGCTGGTCCCAGCAATCGAAGACGGGCGCGGTGTCGATGTGACGCAGATCCGCCAACTGCTGAGGATGACTGTTGCTGAACGGGTTGCGGAGATGGTCGCGGCCAGCAACACGGTCCTCGACATCCAGGCGCGGGTAGGGCGCACGCCGACCCGGTCAACCCGATGATGTTCGATCCACTCGCGATGTGCCGCATCCTCAACGACGAGGGCGTCGAATATGTCGTCCTCGGCGGCTTCGGTGCCATCATCCACGGTTCGCCGCTCACCACCCGAGACCTCGACGTCGTGCCGTCGCGGGACAGCGACAACCTTGACCGACTTGGCGCTGCACTTCGACGGATGGGGGCACGAATCCGTATTGAGGGCGGCGCGGTCGACACGCGGATCGATGGACCGTTCCTCGCCAACATGCCGAACATGTTGAACCTCGTGACCGACCTGGGGGAGATGAACCTCACGTTCACCCCCGCCGGCCCTCGGAACGGCTTCGCCGAATGGCGTGAACACGCCGCGGAGCAGGAGATCGGAGAGGGTCTGGTGGTGTGCGTCGCAGCGCTCGACGACATCATCGCCTCCAAACGGGACGCCAACCGAGCCAAGGATCTGATGGCGTTGCCGTACCTCGAATCGCTTCGCGATCAGCTCGACCACTGAGCGGAAAGCGCTTCGAGCTCTACGACGACGGACCGCGGATCCGACTGAGGATCACGCCGCGGCCTGTTCGGTCTGGCGTGAGCCGAGGATGCCGGCCAGCAACCACACGATCAGCGTCAGCCCTGCGCCGAGCAGTGCGTTCATCGGCCCGCCGGGAGCGATGAACCCGCTCGTGCCGAACAGCGTGACCGATTCGACGAGCTGCTCCACGAGCGTGATCGCCGCAAGGATGCCGAGCCACCGTGGCAGCTTGCCGTCGCGTAACGAGGACCACGCGATGGCGCCGAGCGTCAGGACCGTGAAGGCGATCAACGATGGCCCCCAATAGGCTGCGACGTCGAGCAACGTGCGGGCGATCGCCGGGTCGAGCGATTGCGGACGCCGGGCGAGGCCGAGCGTGATCCAGCTCTGCGTGAGCGTCAGTACGGCGGTGGCGGTGACGCCGACCATCAGCGCCCGCCCTGCCACACCGCCGAGCACCTCGCGGAGGTACACGGCGAACATCACGAACAGCGGCGTGGCCATCGTCGCGAACCACGACGCGGCGCGGACAGCGTTGTGATGCTGATTCATCCAGGCGACCACGGCGTCGCCGGTGTCGTTCGGTTTGGGCGGCGTCCCCTGGACGAGAATCGCGACCGCGTACAGCGCGACGAAGCCGATCGAACACGCCAACAGAGCCCGACGTCGATCCATGTGCACCCCCCAGTGTCGGTGCGACGCTACACCCTTCACCAACGACGCTCGGGCGAGCGTCCGTTCAGCCGCGCATGCGCCAGCTGGACGGATCGAGTCCCATCTGCGCAAGTCGCTTCGTCACGAACAGCGGCACCTCCGGCTCGCCGCCGTTGAGGATCTCGTGCAGCTGCTCGCCGTCCTCGGCCCAGACGTGACAGGTGTTGATGTTGGTGGCCAGCGCGAGCGTGCGCTGGTCGGCGCTCACCTTCGAATCGCCGGCAGCGCGACTTGCTCGGACGCGGAACGACCACAGCGATTGCACCGCCACCGGTGCCATCGCCTGCAGGAGGGCGGTGATGTGGGTGCACCCTCGAGGTCCGCCGAACAGTTCGCGCACCTTGTGCGTGAAACCGCGTGCGATCGACAGGCCGACCAGCTTCTCGTAGTGCGGTTCGATCTGCCGGCACGTCGTGTGCGGGTGCGTCTCGAACACGGCCTTGGCGTCGGTGATGGCCAGTGAGGGCACCTCGATGGTCAGGTCGACGATCATGTGGTGCACCGTGAGCGGGTCGGGGTCGCCGGGCACGTACAACCCCGGCGGCTTCTGGTCGCGGACGGCACCGCGCAGGACCAGCGTCGACTCACCGCGGTGATAGGCCCGCACCACGTAGGCGCGCTCGTGGATGAGGTCGGCCTCGGGGTCGACACCGTCGGGGTGGGGGACGATGTCGTCGAAGAATTCGTGCATACCCGGCCGAGCGTACGCGGCCGGTGGTCCCTCACGCTTGTTCGAGCGCCTCGAGCAAGGTGTTCCACGCGAGCGTGGCGCACTTTATCCGCACCGGGAACTTGACGACGCCTTGCAGCGCTTCGAGGTCGCCGAGCTTCACGGTCGGATCCGGTTCGATCGTGTTGCCGTCCGCGTCGGGAATGCTCATCATTCCCTTGAAACGGCGCACCAACGCCCGCACCTCGCTGATGGGCTTGCCCTTCACGGCCTGGCTCATCATGCTGGCCGAGCTCTGCGAGATGCTGCAGCCCTGGCCGCCCACCTTCACATCGCTGACCACGCCGTCGGACACCTGCAGGTACACGTCGATCTCGTCGCCGCACAGCGGGTTGTGGCCGACCGCGTGGGGTGCGGGTGGCGGCAGCTCGCCGCGGTTGCGCGGGTTGCGGTGGTGATCGAGGATGATCTCGCGGTAGAGGTCTTCCAAGCCGGGCATGTGTGGGCTCCTCTCAGAAGCCGAAGATATCGGTCGCACCGTCGAGCGCCTCGGCGAGCACGTCGACGTCGTGGGTGTCGTTGTACAGATAGAAGCTGGCGCGAGCGGTGGCGTTCACGCCGAGGAGGCGCATCAGCGGCTTGGCGCAGTGGTGGCCGGCGCGGATGCACACGTTGCGTTGGTCCAACACCTGGCTCAGGTCGTGGGGGTGGATGTCGCGGAACGCGAAGCTGAACGTGGCACCGCGGACCTCTACGTTGGTCGGACCTTGCAGGCGGATGTCGTCGCCGAACCGTTCGGTGAGCGTGGTCATCGCGTACGAGGCGATGTCGATCTCGTGCTGGCGGATGTTGGCCATGCCGATGCCGTCGAGGAAGTCGATCGCTGCGCCGAGGCCAACCGCTTCGGTGATCGGCGGCGTGCCTGCCTCGAACTTGGCGGGCAGGTCGGCGCAGCTGAACCCGTCGAAGCGGACGTCGGCGATCATGTTGCCGCCGCCGAGGAAGGGGGGCATTGCCCGGAGCAGCTCTTCACGTCCCCACAGCACCCCGATGCCCGACGGACCGCACAGCTTGTGGCTGCTGAACGCGACGAAGTCGGCGGCCCACGCCTGCACGTCGGTCACGTTGTGCGGCACGTACTGGCAACCGTCCACGATCGCGATCGCGCCGGCGGCATGGGCGGCGGCACAGAGTTGCTGCACCGGCGTGATGGTGCCCAGCACGTTGCTCATCGCGGTGAAACCGAACGCCTTGGCCCCGTCGAGCAACTGAGGAAGCGTGGTGAGATCCAGTTGGCCGTCGTTCGTCAGCGGCACCCACCGCAGCACGATGCCCTTCTCCTGGACGAGCATGTGCCACGGCACGATGTTGGCGTGGTGCTCCATCTCGGTGAGCACGACGACGTCGCCCCGGCCCAGGTTCGCCCGCCCCCACGAGTAGGCCACCAGGTTGAGTGCTTCGGTGGCGTTCTTGGTGAAGATGATCTCGTGGTCGCTCCGGGCGTTGATGAACCGTTGAACCTTGCCGCGGGCGCCTTCGAATGCGTCGGTCGCGAGTGCGGCGAGTTGATATGCGCTGCGGTTGATCGGCGCGTACGACTCCTCCATGAACGTCGTCATCGCGTCGATCACCGACCGCGGCTTCTGTGAGGTGTTCGCCGAGTCGAGGTACACGATCGGCGCACCGTTCAGCTCGCGCTGGAGCAGCGGGAACTGGGCCTTGACGGCCGCGACGTCGAGGTGCTGGGTCAACGGAACGCCTCGTACCCGTCCCGCTCCAGCTGCGCCGCCAACTCCATGCCTCCGCTCGCCACGATGCGACCGTTGACCATGATGTGCACGTGATCGGGCTGCAACTCGTCGAGCAGACGCTGGTAGTGGGTGATCAGCACGACACCCATCCTGGGCCGGTCGGCGCGGATCTCGCGAATCCCCTTGGCGACGATCCGAAGCGCGTCGATGTCCAGACCCGAGTCGGTCTCGTCGAGCACGGCGAGTTCGGGCTCGAGGATGGCCATCTGCATCACCTCGTTGCGCTTCTTCTCGCCGCCGCTGAAGCCCTCGTTGAGGTAGCGGTCGACGAACGAGCTGTCCATCCCCAGCCGCTTCATCCAGTCCATCGTCGCCAGCCGCAGCTCGAGCACCGACAGGTCGACGCCTTTGCGTGCCGACAGTGCCTGGCGGAGGAACTGGATCACCGATACGCCCGGGATCTCCTGGGGGTACTGGAACGCGAGGAAGATGCCGGCCTTGGCGCGCACGTCGGTGGGCCAGTCGGTGATGTCGTCGCCCTGGAACAGGATGCGGCCCGCAGTGATCTCGTACTCCGGGCTGGCGAGCAGGGTGCTGGCGAGCGTGCTCTTGCCCGAGCCGTTGGGACCCATGATCGCGTGGACCTCGCCCTCGTCGACGCACAGCGACAGGCCGCGCAGGATGTCGTCGGCCTCGCCCTCCTCGGTGACCGGGCGGGCGTGCAGGTTGTCGATCCGGAAGAGCTCACTCACGGCCATCAGTGTATTTCCCCTATCGCCATAGTGGAAACCCCCGCCACCAGGGAATTGTTCGTCGTGAAGGCGCTCAATGCGGCGTTCGCTCGGCCAGATCGTCCAACAGGGCCTGGAGATCGGCGAGGTCGGTGCGCGGGTTGACCAGGCAGATCCGCAGGCACGCCTCGTCACGCCACGACGTCGGCACGACCAGCGCCACTCCGGCCTTGGCCTTCTCGCGGCTCCACGCCATGTAGTCGTCCCGCGTCCAACCGTCGACGCTGAACAGCACCACCGAGAGCTCGGGCTCGACCAGGAGACGGAAGCCCTGGCGGGCCGCGACGTCGTCGGCGAACGCGCGGGCGGTGCGGATCGACGCATCGACCGCCGTGGTGTACGCGGCGGTGCCGTAGGTGGCAAGGCTGAACCACAGCGGCAGCCCACGTGCCCGACGCGACAGGTGGTAGGCGTAGTCGCTCGGGTTCCAGTCGCCCCGATCGATCGCATCGAGGTACGCGCCGTGTTGCGCGTGTGCCTCGGCGGCCGGCATCGGGTCGCGGTAGACGAGGGCCGCGCAGTCGTACGGGGCGAACAGCCACTTGTGCGGATCGACGCCGAAGCTGTCGGCGCGTTCGATGCCCCGAAATCGCTCGCGCGCGATGTCGCTGCACAACGCCGCCAATCCGTACGCACCGTCGATGTGCAGCCAGATGCCCCGCGCGGTGCACACGTCGGCGATCGAATCGAGCTCGTCGATGGTCCCCGAGTTGGTGGTTCCGCCGGTTGCGACGACGGCGAACAGGCCGTCGCCCCCGTGCGCCAGCAGCGCTGCCTCCAACGAGGCTCCGGTGAATCGACCGTTGGCGTCGGTGGGCACGGACAGCACGTCGATGTCCATCACCCGTGCAGCCGCGCGAACCGACGCATGCACTTCGTCGGTGACCGCGATCGTCGCTCGCGCCGGTCGTCCGTGTCGAGACACGTACACATCGCGCGCCGTCGCGAGCGCGCTCAGGTTGGCCGCCGACCCGCCCGACACGAACACGCCACCCGCCGTCGCCGGGAAGCCGGCGAGGTCGGCGAGCCACCGGATCGCCTTGTTCTCGGCGGCGATCGCGCCAGCGCCCGCCTCCCAGTTGCCGGCGAAGATCGACGACGCGCTGACGACGAGATCGAACATCGTCGCCGCGATCGACGGCGCGGTCGGCACGTACGCCAGGTTCATCGGGTCGTCCATGGGCCGGCACGCCGGCAGCAGCACATCGCGGAACACGCGCAGGGCCTCGATGCCGCCCACCCCTTTGGAGGTGATGGTGCCGGCGAGGGCCCGCGCCAGTTCGTCGGCGGGGTGTGCTCCCCACTGCGGGTCCTTCGGCACCTTCAGGCGCTCGATCGCGTACCCGATCACCGAGTGCGCGAACAGGTTCGTCTCGTCGTCCCACTCGTGCATGGCCGGCGTCATCGATGTCACGCCGCGGGCGCCGGCTCGGCGCGGAGCGCGCGCCAGATCGCCGGGTATGACTCGTACTCGAACGATGGACCGACGTAGCCGGCGTCGGTGAGGGCCGCGTGCAGCAGCGGCAGGTTGCGGAACGGCACGCCGGCGTCGACGTGGTGGGCGAGGTGGCAGCCGATGCGGTACGGCACCAACATGAATCGCGCCGGCACGTGCTGGCGCACTGAGTGGGTGCTCTCGCGGCGGTCGGGAGAGCGTTGCATCCCGCCGTGTTCGGCGATCGAACGAAGCCGGTTGATCACCCGCCACACCGTCAGGTACGGCGCCAGCCACAGCAACGGGTACAGCCACCAGTGTCCGCTGCCGATCGCCGCGGCGAGGAGCACGGCCTGCACGACCATGATCTTCCAGAACGTCCGCCGGGACCGGGCGTCCTTCGATCGGGCGTTGCTCAACAACTCGCGCATCAGCTTGAGGCCGGTGCGTCCGGTGGCGTCGCGGAGCAACTTGCGCCGGAAGCTCGCCCGCCCGATCGGATAGCCGATGTAGAGCGGGATGTCGGGCTCGCCGGGGCCGAACTCGTCGCGGTGGTGGGCCATGTGCACCCGTCGATATGCGTCGGTGGAGGTGAACGCGGGGTACCCGAGCAGCCAACGTCCGACGATGTCGTTCGTGCGCTTGTCCGCGAAGAGCAGGCGATGCGCCGCTTCGTGCATGAGCGACGCGAACTGGGCGAACGTGCGTCCCATGAGGACGAACGCGAACGGCCATGCCCACGGGGCGAAGCGGACGCTCGCCCACACGATGAGGCCGGTCTGCACGTAGAGCAGCAGCACCGACCCGGCGTTCCTCCACGAGGGAATGCGGCGCAGCTCCTCCCGGAACGCGGCGGTCGGTCGGCCGTCGGGCCGGATC
>JAYVMH010000317.1:0-5461 GCA_043759015.1 Actinomycetota bacterium | reverse complement strand
GGCGCCTCGCGGCGGCGCTGGGGCTCGGCTCCTTGGGCAACACCGCGATCCAGGTGTCGCCGGCATCGTTCGCCGACTCGGGCGTGGAGTGCCGCGGCGAGCTGTGGGTGGCGATGCTCGACACCAAAGCCGGCTGGGACGAACTGATCCGTCGCCAAGCGCCGAACCCCGCGCTCCGCGATCAAGTGCTGGCCAACCCGCTCTACCGCAACATCACCGGCCGCTTCGTGAACAGCCACGACTACATCGCGATGGAGCAGCTCCACGACCTGCACGCGTCCGGCCTGTACGACCTGGTCATCATCGACACTCCTCCGTCGCGCAACGCGCTCGATCTGCTGGATGCCCCCGGTCGGATGCGCGAGTTCTTCGGCAGCCGACTGCTGCGGTGGCTCACCGTGCCGTACCGCTCGCGCCTGTTCACCGTGGCCTCCAAGCCCTTCTACCAGGTCGCCGATCGCGTGCTCGGGTCCCGATTCCTCCAGGACATTGCCGAGTTCTTCATCCTCTTCCAGACGATGGAGGCCGGATTTGTCGCCCGCGCCACGAAGGTGGAGCGCCTGCTCACCGACGATCGCACGACGTTCGTGGTGGTGACCACTCTGGAGGCAGCGCCTGCCCGCGAGGCCCGCTACCTGGCCGACGAGCTCCACCGACGCCGCATGCCGTTGGGTGCCCTCGTGCTGAACCGGACGTTGCCGATCGCGGTCCGCCAACCGGCCGTCGCGAAGGCGGCGGCGGCGTTGCGCACGGTGGCCACCGACGCTCGTGTCGTGCGCGACGTCGCCCGGACATCCGCGGCCAAACCCGGCGAGGTGCGCAGGGTGCTCACCGAGGTCGCAGATCGCTTCCGCGACGTGCTGGTGGTGGCCGGTCGTGAGGCCGAGCGGCGCAGCGAACTGGCCACCGCGGCACCGATCACCGCCGTCGTGCCGACCATGCCGTCCGACGTCCACGACCTCGGCTCGCTGTTGGAGATGGGTGGCCATCTGCTCGGCAACGGATCGCGATGACCCACCCGCCCGCGTGGCACACTCAATGTCCATGGCCACGCTCGGCGAGCTCACTCGGCAGTACACGTCCCTCCACCGTGACGAGATCGATCACCTCCAGCGCCTGATCGGCGAATGGGGCATGCTCGCCGACCTGTCGTTCGCCGATCTGCTGCTGTACGTGCCGGGCAACGACGGCAAGTGGATCGTGGCCGCCCACGTCCGACCCGCCACCGGCCAGACCATCTACCAGATCGACTACGTCGGCACCACCGCCGAAGCCGAGCTCCCCCTGCTCGACAAGGCCTACAACACCGGTGAGATCTGCGAGGGCGAGATCGAGGTCGACGCGGTCCCGGACCAGGTGCGGATGATGGCCACGCCGCTGCGCTGTGGCGAGCGGGTGATCGCCGTGCTCAGCCGCGAATGGGCCAGCCGCAACACCCGTCAGCCTGGCGAGCTCGAGCGCACCTACATCGGGCTGTTCCAGCGGTTCGCGTCGATGATCTCGGAGGGTTCGTTCCCGTTCGCCGGTCCCGTCGCCGACTCCAGCGCGGCACCTCGCGTCGGCGACGGCGTGCTGGTGCTCGACGAGGAGGCGCGGGTGCGCTACGCGTCACCGAATGCGGTCTCTGCGCTGCACCGGGTCGGCATCGGCGCCAATGCCGTGGGCATGCGGCTCGCCGAGCTCGGCTTCAACGACACGCCGGTGCGCCGGGCGTTCGAGAGCAAGCTGCCCGTGATCGAGGAGTTCGACCAGACCGCCGACATCACGCTGCTGGCCCGCTGCATGCCGGTCCTCGCACTTGGTGAGGTCACCGGCGGTGTGTTGCTGCTCCGCGACGTCACCGAGGTCCGCAAGCGCGACAAGCTGCTGCTCTCGAAGGACGCGACGATTCGCGAGATCCATCACCGCGTGAAGAACAACCTGCAGACGATCTCGTCCCTGCTGCGTCTACAGGGTCGGCGCCTCTCTTCGCCCGAGGCCAAGGCTGCGGTCGCCGAGAGCGTGCGCCGCATCCGCACCATCGCCCTCGTGCACGAGACGTTGTCGCGCGAGCCCGGCGACGACGTGGCGTTCCTCGAGATCGTGCGGCCGCTGCTCCGGCTCGCCGAAGAGGGCCTGCAGTCACCCGACCGTCCTGTTCGGTTCACGGTGCAGGGCCAAGGTGGACGCCTGCCCAGCACCATCGCCACACCACTGTCGGTCGTGCTCACCGAGTTGCTCCAGAACGCGGTCGACCACGGTTTCCCGGAGGGCAGCAACGGCGGCGACGTGGTGGTGGTCCTGTCGAACCACGACGGCTCGCTGGACATTCGCGTCGTCAACGACGGTCACCCGCTCGAACCCGGATTCGAGCTGAACAGCGCCACCGGCCTCGGCCTGTCGATCGTGCGCACGCTCGTCACCACCGAGCTGGACGGTACGATCACGATGCGCCCTGGCCAGCCGGAGGACTTCCTTGCGGTCGGCCTCGGCGAGCAGCCCCGCGGCGCGGGCACCGTGGTGGACCTCACCGTCCCCGTGTGAGGCCGCGTGCGAAGGAAGTGCTCAGACCGCGGCCTTGGTGCGTGTGGCGACCTGGCGGCGGATGTGGCGCCGCTCTTCCTCGGACGTGCCACCCCAGATGCCCGAATCCTGGTTGGTCTCGAGCGCGTACTCCAGGCAGTGGTGACACACCGGACACTCCGAACACACCTGCTTGGCCCTGTCGATCTGCACGAGCGCGTACCCCGTGGTCCCGACCGGGAAGAACAGGTCGGGGTCGGTGTCGCGGCAGATGGCCGACCTCCGCCACGTGTAATCCGCATTGGCAAGGACAAGACTCGAGGCCGGGATGGTCACTGCGTCGCTCCACTCAGATCAGATGCGGTTGTGAGCGTTTTCACGTTCGGGAGAACGGTAGGTAACAATCCGGTGCAGGGCAAGGGGCCAGTGAGTGTCGAGGCATAGTTGTTCGCGATGGGAGGTATCTGTGTCAACGCTGTCCGGACCGGCGGTCCTCGCCCACCGCGGGGCCAGTCGCGCGGAGAGGGAGAACACGATCGCCGCGTTCCGCCGGGCGGCCGAGATGGGCGCCCACGCGGTGGAGCTCGACGTACGCCGCACCCGCGACGGCGTGCTGGTCGTGCACCACGATCCGCACGTGCACGCCCCTGAGTCCGATGATCGGCGCCTGATCGCCGCGACGCCCCTGGCCCACATCCCCGAGCGCATCCCCACCCTGGGTGCGGCACTGGACGCCTGCGCCGGCATGTGGGTGAACGTCGAGATCAAGAACGGCCCCGGTGAACCCGACTTCGACCCGACGGAGTTGATCGCCGACGAAACGGTCGCCCACCTGCTCGCCCGCCACGAGGACCACCGCTGGCTGATCTCCTGCTTCCGAGTCGAGACCGTCGATCGATGCCACGCCCTCGCACCCGCGATTCGCACGGCTTGGTTGTGCGAGGCCATTCCAGTCGGGGCGCCGGCCGATGTGACCGCACGGGGTCACTCGGCGATCCATCCGTACGTGCGCACGCTCACTCGCGCCGACGTCGACGCCTGCCACGCGCACGGCCTCGAGGTGAACACCTGGACGTGCGACGACCCGGCGAGGATGGCGGAACTCATCGAGTGGGGGATCGACGGCATCTGCACCAACGTCCCCGACGTCGCGCTCAGGGTGATTGCGGGCGGACCAACCTGACCGCGTTCGGCACGTGGCTGAAGTCGAGGTGGCGGGTCTCGCCGAGGTAGTCACCGTCCACCTGGTACGGGAAGCCGTCGTCGTGGGCGACGGTGAGCGCGGTGAGATCGGTGTGCACATCGAGCGTGTCGCTGGGTTTCACACCCCCACCTCGCAACGCGCCGCCGAGCCCGCCCAGGATCGCGCTCACCTTCATCGTCCGGAACGTGATCGCGACGAGTCCCCTGTCCAACGTCGCCGCCGGGCTGAGGTCGAGCGGACGGTTGCCGAGATAGGTGTACGGATTGGTGTTCAGCACGATGGTGAAGAAGCCCGCGATCGGTTCGTTCCCCGGCGTCGACACGGTGAAGTGCGGCTCCTTGCGATCATAGTTGACCAGCCACGTGCGCATCGACGCATAGATGAACAGCGGATGACCCAACCACCGCTTCAGGGATGCCCGCCGCTCGACCTCCTTGACGACGGCGGCGTCGTAGCCGACGCCCGTGTGGAAGCAGAAGTAGCGACCGTTCACCTTGCCGAGCCCGATCGGTTCGATGGTCCGCGAGGCGATGCCTGCGGCCAACTGCTCCACGGCGAGGACGGGGTCGTTCGGCATCCCGAGCGTGCGGGCGAACACGTTCGTGCTGCCGCCGGGTAGCACGCCGAGCGCGGTGTCGGTGCCGGCAACACCCGTCGCCACCTCGTTCAACGTGCCGTCACCGCCGTAGCCGATCACGATGTCGACACCCCGCCGGGCGGCGTCCTGGGCGAACCGGGTGGCATGGCCGCGGCGGTTTGTCTCGACCACCTCCACGTCGTTGCCGTGGCTGAGCGCTCGGTGCACGACCACCGTGTTGCGCGCCGTCACCGACGACGCGAACGCGTTCACCACGAGCATGATCCGCACGGGGCCGAACGGTAGCCGGGTTAGGTGACCGACGGACCGATCGGTAACAATGGGAACCCTATGAACGTGATCGTGTGCGTGAAGCAGATCCCCGACCCGGCGACGCCGGGGGCGCTCGACCCGGGTACGAACACCCTCAAGCGCGAGGGCAAGCTCATCCTCGACGAGTCCGACAGCTACGGCGTGGAGATGGCGCTGCAGCTGGTCGGCGCGGCCGGCGAGGGGGAGGTGAGCCTCGTCTCGATGGCCCCCAACGGTGAGGTGTCGGGCATGCGCACCGCGCTCGCGATGGGCGCGGCCAAGGGCACCCTGGTCTCGGACCCGGCGCTGCAGGGCAGCGATGCGCTGACCACTGCCAAGGTGCTCGGCGCGGCGATCCAGAGGATGGGTGGCGCGGACCTCATCATCGCGGCCACCGAGTCCTCCGACGGCTACACCGGCACGGTGCCCGAGCAGCTCGCCGAGGTGCTCGGCCTTCCGTCGGTCACCTTCGCCAAGAAGGTCGTCATCAGCGATGGCACGCTGCACGCCAACAGGCAGACCGAGGACGGCTACGACGAGGTCACCTGTCCGCTGCCGTGCGTCATCAGCGTCACCGCCGGCGTGGTCGAGCCCCGCTACCCGAGCTTCAAGGGCATCATGGCCGCCAAGTCCAAGCCGTTGGAAACGGTCACCGCCGGCGACCTGGGCATCACGCCGGTCGGCTGGGCGGGCGCCAACCAGCAGGTCGTCAGCGTCACGCAGGCCGAGGCCCGCGCCGCGGGCGAGATCATCGAAGACGACGGAGAGGGCTTCGCCAAGATCGTGGCGTTCCTCGAGAACCTGAAGGTCATCTGAGGGAGCACCACCATGAACATCTGGGTCTACTCACAGGTTGCGAACGGCGC
>JAYVMH010000316.1:0-5474 GCA_043759015.1 Actinomycetota bacterium | reverse complement strand
GCAGTCAGCCCGTGACGGCGGCGATCTTGTCCATGGTCGCTTCCATGTTGGCGGTGTTGCGCACCCGACGGTCGGGCACACCGAGCGCGATCCCGGTCAACTTCCGCGTGACCGGGTTGCGGTGATCGTCCCAGTACTGGGTGAGCTTCGTGCCACCGTCGACTGCTTCAATCGCGAAGCCCCATCCGGCGACCTTCATCCCCGTGGCGGTGACGTCGAACGCGAACTCCTCGGCCGGCAGTGCCTTGGTCACGGTGGCGATCGTCTTCCACTTCCTACGACCGATGGCGTTGGTGCCCTGGAACTTGGCGCCGACGGATGGACCGGTGGCGCCCTTCAGCCACTTGCCGCCCGTGTTCTCCGGGGAGAACTCGCCCATGCGCGCCAGGTCGCTGACGACTGCGTACACGCTCGCAGGCGTGGCGTTGATCACGCGGGACACTTCGATCTGATGAGTCATGCGCCTATCTGAACAGATCCCGCGACTGGTCGCGCAGCACGGGCGCGATCGTGGCCGTGTCGTCGCGTTCCCAGGTGTGCCCACGGACGACAGCCACCGGGATCCGCGACAGGTTGCCCTTCACGAGCTCGGCGGCGCCGGCCAGCTCGTCGGCGGTGCACAGTGCCTGCACCTTGAACTCGTGACCGTGCGGATCGACCTGGCCGATGTAGCTGAGGATCGGCTGCATGCCCGCGACACCGATGGCGATGTCGGTCTGCCCCTCGCGCCACGCGCGCCCGAACGTGTCGCTGATGATGACTGCGACATCGACACCCGCTTCGACGAACGAGCTGCGGATGCGGCGTGCCGACGCGTCGGGGTCCAGCGGCAGCAGCACCGCGCGGCCGTGGGCGCCACTGCTCGACTGGTCGACACCGCTGTTCGCGCAGACGAACCCGTGATGCGTCTCGGTGATCAGGATCGCTCCCAGCTGACGAACGATCCGCTTCGACTCACGGAGCACGATCTCGGTGACCGCGGGGTCTTTGTCCCACCGCTGCGACCATTCGATCGCGAACGGGGAGGGCACGACGTCGTCGAGCTCGACGGTGCGGCCCTCCGCCTTCGACACGATCTTGCTCGTGACCACCACGACATCGCCGTCGGTGAGGGCGGCGCCCGTCGCCGCCGCTGCGCCGATGATCGCCAGGCCGAGGTCGGTGCCATCGACGATCTCCGGGAGGCCGGCGATGCCGAAGATCTGCAACGAGCTCACGCGGGCAGGTCGGCCAGGAACTCGAGGATCGCCGCGGTCACGGGCTCCGGGCTGGTCATGCTGGCCGCATGCGCGCCGCCGACCGTCACCACCCCGCCGCAGCCGACCAGACCCGCCGCAAGCTCCTCGGCGCTGTCCATGCTGATCGCCGTGTCGGCGTCGCCGTGGACGACGAGCGCCGGGCACGTGATCTCGACCAGCCGCGCCGTGATGTCGTCGCGCTGGAGGAGGCACGCGCCGCTTTGGACGATGAGCTCCTTGGGATCGGTCTTCCACTTGGCGATCCAGGCCGAGTTGTACGCCGGGTCGGCGATGATGATGCCGGCGACGATCTCGCCGATCTCGTCGCTGAGGCCCATCGTGGACCACGCGTCCATCAGGCCCTGGTACGCAGCGACCACGTCGGGGTGTTCGAGCCCGGCCTGCGTGTCCAGAAGGATCAACGCCCGAACTCGCTCGGGAGCGGTGAGCGCGGCGCGCAGCGAGATGAAACCGCCCTGGCTCATCCCACCCACGACGGCGCGTTCGATGCCCAGGTGCGACATCAGCGCCAGGCAGTCGTTCGCCGAGTCCCAGTACGTGAACGGGTTGCCGTCGAACTGCGTCAGCCCGAAGCCTCGCTCGTCCCACGTCACGACCCGGTAGGTGCCGCGAAGCACATCGACCTGGGACTGGAACATCGTGTGGTCCATCAGGAAGCCGTGGGCGAGCACGACGGGCGGGCCATCACCTCCGGTGTCCTCGTAGTAGATCTGCTGGCCGTTGATCGAGGCATATGCCATGGGCTGAACGTAGCAGCAGAGAATGCAGCATGATGGGGTGATGGTTTCAGCGATCTTCGACCCGTCCGCGTGGCGGGAAGTCCCCGGCTTCGACTTCGACGACATCACCTACCACCGCAGCCTCGAGCACGGCACCGTGCGCATCGCGTTCAACCGGCCGGAGGTGCGCAACGCGTTCCGGCCGCGCACCGTCGATCAGCTGTACACCGCGCTCGACGATGCCCGCATGTCCACCGACGTCGGTTGCGTGCTGCTCACCGGGAACGGCCCGTCCCCCAAGGATGGCGGCTGGGCGTTCTGCAGCGGCGGCGACCAACGCATCCGCGGTCGCGACGGCTACAAGTACACCGTCGAAGACGCATCCGGCAAGGCCGGCGACACGCAGGACACGGTGCAGGCCGGGCGCGCCGGCCGCCTGCACATCCTGGAGGTGCAGCGGCTGATCCGGTTCATGCCCAAGGTCGTGATCTGTGTGGTGCCCGGGTGGGCGGCCGGGGGCGGGCACAGCCTCCACGTCGTGTCGGACCTCACGCTCGCCAGCCGCGAGCATGCTCGCTTCAAGCAGACCGACGCCGACGTGGCGAGCTTCGACGGCGGCTTCGGCAGCGCCTATCTTGCTCGCCAGGTGGGCCAGAAGTTCGCGCGCGAGATCTTCTTCCTTGGCCGCGAGTACACCGCGGACGACGCGATGCGGATGGGGATGGTCAACGCCGTGTACCCGCACGCCAACCTCGAGCGCGAGGCGCTGCAGTGGGCGAAGGAGATCAACGGCAAGAGCCCCACCGCGCAGCGCATGCTCAAGTTCAGCTTCAACCTCATCGACGACGGCCTCGTGGGGCAACAGGTCTTCGCCGGGGAAGCCACGCGCCTCGCCTACATGACGGATGAAGCGCATGAGGGTCGGGTGTCGTTCCTCGAGAAGCGCGACCCTGACTGGAGCCCGTTCCCCTGGCATTTCTGAGATGATCATCATCGACGACCCCGACGATCCGCGGGTCGCAGCGTTCCGGCTCAACGAGCGCGGACTCGCCAACCGCCTGCAACGACGCGACGATGGTGGCGACGGGCTGTTCATGGCGGAGGGCGACCTCGTGGTGGAACGCGCCCTGGAAGCCGGGTGCGTGCCCGTGATGGCACTCGTCGATGCGCAACGCCCTCCCGCCGTCACCGCTCGTCTCGCGGAGCGAGTGGAGGTCTACGCGGGTGGTGATCGCCTGCGCGCGTCGGTGACGCAACTCGGGATGCCCTATTCGGTGGTGGCGCTGTTCGAACGCCCGCCTCGGGCGAGCGTGGCGCACCTCGCCGCGACAAGCCGGCGGTTGGTGCTTGCCGAAGCGGTCGACAACCCGCTGAACATCGGCAGCATCGTGCGCAACGCGCTGGGCATGGGGTGGGACGGGCTCGTGATCGATGCCACCAGCGTCGATCCGCTTGCCCGACGCTCCATGCGCGTGTCGATGGGACACGCGTTGCACCTGCCGTACGCCCGCGCTCGCGACTTGGTGGCCACGATCTCCGAGCTCGTCACGCACGGTTGGCAGGTGTGCGCGTTGACACCCGACGTGGATGCGACACCGCTGAACGACGTGCTGGTGAACGACGTGCTGGTGAACGACATGCTGGTGAACGACGTGGTGGTGAACGACATGCTGGGTGAGCGGGTCGCGCTGCTGGTCGGCTCCGAACGGACCGGGCTCTCGGACGGTGCCTTGCGCGCCGCCTCTGTTCGGGTCCGCATCCCGATGTCCGCAGGAGTCGATTCGCTGAACGTCGCCGCCGCGACTGCAGTCGCTTGCTGGCATCTACGCCCGCGTGGGGGCTCGACCTAACGACTCGGTGTCCGCCCGATCGGGATGCCGGGCCCCACGTCGTTGCGCAAGTGGTCGGCAGCGGGAACGAAGTAGCCGATCAGCATGTCGCGGATCTCACCGGGCTCGGTGCACCGCTCGACCGCGGCGCCCATGTGGACCAGCCAGTGGTCCCGCTCCGGAATGCCGACGTGGAACGGCATGTGCCGCGCACGCAGCATCGGGTGGCCGCGCTCTGCCGTGTACGTCTGCGGCCCGCCCCAGTACTGGGCGAGGAACAGCGTGAGTCGCCGCCGCGCGCCGGCGAGATCGTTGTCGGGGTACAGCGGCCGCAGGACGGCGTCGGTGACCACACCTGCGTAGAAGGCGTCGACCAAGTGCTCGAAGAACGGCATGCCACCGACCGCTTCGAACAGTGTCTCTGCGTCGTCCGACATCGCGGACAACCCTATTCGTGGTCGGAGAAGATCCTCACATCGCCCAGGTCTTCCATGCGCGCCACGATCGGGGTCGTGCCGTCACAGGGATCGAGGATGACGAACTCGTGAGTCGCCAGCAGCACCAACCTGGTGCTCGCATCGCCCTCCGGGTCCATCTCCAGAACGTCGCCGGCACGTAGCCGGAGAGTAGTCGCATTCATAGTTGTCGCCCTTGCCGCTCGCTTGGTTGCCCATTACTGAGGGAACCCACCGGATGTCGTCAAGTACATCGGTGCGGTGCGTGGTGGGCTTTACGAAAACTTTTGAGTTTCGTATGAACCCGACCCGAACCGACCCCCCCCAAAAAAAACCAGCGTTCATGTCATCGTTCCACCGAGGCACCCTCGGTGGAACGATGACGGGGCAGGTTGGGGGCACCGGGTTGGGGGAGAGCGGGGTCAGGAGAAAGTCGGGGACACGTACGTCGGGAAGATGTCGGGGAGGCCGTCGCTCACCTTCACGGGGAACTCCGGCGCGCGCTTCTCCAGAAAGCTGACCACCCCTTCACGCGAATCGGCGCTCCGTCCGCGTTCGAGGATGCCGCGCGAATCGACGCGGTGGGCCTCCATCGGATGGCTCGCCCCGAGCATCCGCCACAACATCTGGCGGGTGAGCGCGACGCTGACAGGCGCGGTGTTGGCGGCGATCTCGGTGGCGATCGCGCGCGCTGCGGGCAGCAGTTCCTCGGCCCCGTGCACGCTGCGCACCAAACCGCCGCTCAGCGCCTCCGCAGCGGGGAACACGCGTCCGGAGTAGCACCACTCCGCGGCTTGGCTGATCCCCACCAGACGAGGCAGGAACCAGCTGCTGCACGCCTCGGGCACGATGCCGCGCCTCGCGAACACGAAGCCGAACCTCGCGCTGTCGCTCGCCAGCCGGATGTCCATCGGCAACGTCATCGTCACGCCCACCCCCACCGCGGCGCCGTTGATCGCGCCGATCACCGGCTTCTTGCAGTCGAAGATCCGCAGGCTCACCATCCCGCCGCCATCTCGAGGCACACCAACGTCGGTTTGGATGTCGCTGCCGCCCGCACTGAACGTGTCGCCCCCGCCCGAGAGATCCGCACCCGCACAGAACCCGCGACCCGCGCCGGTGACGATGACCACACGCACATCGTCGTCGGCATCGACGCGATCGAACGCGTCGATCAGCTCGCGCATCATCGTGGTCGTGAACGCGTTGAGC
>JAYVMH010000315.1:0-12070 GCA_043759015.1 Actinomycetota bacterium | reverse complement strand
CGGAGATCCCGATCGGCGACGAGCTCGTCGGACTGTTCGACAACGACTTGCGCGCGGTGTTCGCCCCGATCGCCGACGAGGTCATCCGTGAGCTGCTGGGTACGGCGGTGGCCTGGCGCAGGGGCGCGCAGTTCGCGGCCGTGCAGTTGCTGTGGCCCGACCGCAGCGGCAACCTGCCCACCGAGGCCGGGTTCGACCGGCGGATGCTGCTGGCCCAACCGGTGGTGGCCCGTGTCGAGTGACCTTCCGGTGCTCGTGTTCGACGGCGACTGCGCGTTCTGCTCGTCGTCGGTGCGCGCCGCGCAACGCTGGATCGGCACCATGCCGACAGTCGTTCCGTTTCAGCGGGCGGACCTGGCCTCGCTCGGTCTGACCGAACCCGACTGCGCTGCCGCGGTCCAGTACGTGGACCGTGATCGTCGTGTCCACTCGGGGGAGGACGCCGTCGTCGCAGCGCTCCTCGGCGCCGGCGGCGGCTGGTGGCTGCTGGGCGTTGTCCTGCGCGCGCCGGGCATCCACTGGCTGGCTGGGGTGGGTTATCGGTGGGTGGCGCGCAACCGGCACCGCTTGCCAGGTGGCACAACCGCGTGCTCGCTCAGCGACCGGAGCTGACGCCGCGCAACTCGTTCAGCTCGACGAGGAGCTCGTCGAGCGCCGACATCTCGTGCGCCTGCAGGCGAATGCGTCGAGCGCAACCGAAGCCGGCGAGCTTCACGAGCGCTGTCCAGTCGAGGTCGGGCCGGTCCAGCGTCGTGCGCAGCGCGGTGGTGAGCGCGCCGACCGGGTCGAGGTCGTAGTCCGACATCATTCGTTCCACCTCGGACTTGCGCAGCGCGGTCATGGTGTGCGTTCCTCCATTGCCCATGGAGCGCCATGTTCGTCGAGCAGCTGGAGGAACGGGAAGGGTCGAAAGGCCTCGGGTCCCTTCACGCCGGCGCCCTTCCACTCGCCCGTGGCAAGCATCTCGAGCGCGACGACCGGGTGGACGGCGGTCTGCCAGACGACGGCCTGATGCCCGAACTCGCGCATCGTCCACTCGTTGTCGACGACCTGGTAGAGGTAGGTACGTCGGGGCAGGCCGTCGAGGCCGAGGCCGGTGACGAGCGAGCCGGCGCACGTCCTGCCTTGCATGCGATCGCCGAGCTCGGCCGGGTTCGGCAACACAGCGGCGACGACATCGCGCGGCGACACCTGCACGCCGCGTACGGTCACCGGGTTCGTGGAGT
The DNA here is from genome assembly GCA_043759015.1 of Actinomycetota bacterium. Lineage (GTDB taxonomy): Bacteria > Actinomycetota > Acidimicrobiia > Acidimicrobiales > Ilumatobacteraceae > UBA668. Next base: position 10,844 of record JAYVMH010000315.1, on the reverse strand, counting down.
CCAGACCGAGGAGGTGGATCGTCTTCAGCACGTCGATGGACACGATCGACGACCCCACACCGCCGGCCCCGATCACCAACACCCGCATGGCCGGAACCTAGCGCGCGCGTGTGCGCGACGGACGCGCGTTGTCGACGAGTGTCCGGTCAGTAGGCGAATGCGCGCCGGGCCGCGCCGGTGCCGACGAGCGCCGCGATGCGATTGGCGAGATAGGGGCTGAACGAACCCCGATGGCGGAGCTGCAACTCGGGGAGCATCCAGTCGCTGCCGCTCACCTTGCCGCGGCACCGAGTGGAACCGCACAGGCACTCGAACTCGTCGTAGTCGCTGCCGTCGGACATCGCGTAGTCGTAGGTGATCGCTTCCCCGGGACGGATGTCGCGCAGGGTCACCAGCACCGCGTTGCCCTGCATGCCACAGGTCGGTTCGCAGGAGTGGTTGATGAAGTCTGCGGCCTCGGGTTCGGGTGCGCCGGCCAGGTACAGCGACTCCTCGATCTGCAGGCTGCGGACCTGCTGGCTGATCGGCAGCAGATCGAGCTCTTCGCGCGTCACGCATCGGCCGCCGAACGCGGCGACCACTTCGCCCGCCGCGATGTGGTCGACCGCGATCGTGCCGCGTCCAACGCCTCCCGTCTGCGCCGTACGAGCTTTCGGTGTGATGTGACAGACACTCATTGGCGTCAGCTTCGATGCTGGATCCGCCGCCGTCCACCTTCTGATCGATCAGCCCGCCTGACCGCACGATCAGTCAGATCGGCGCGCCGGTCAGCCGGTCAGGCCTGTCCGGCATCCCCGGCCCGAATCCGGTCGATGGGGGTGCGGTAACGTGCACGGATGAGTGGAACCACGCTGCGCTGGCGCTTGTCGGCGTCGGAGTCCGTGCTCATGCCGGGTGTGTGGGATGCCTTGTCCGCCCGCCTGGCGATGGAGGCCGGGTTCGCCACGGTGTTCCTCAGCGGGTACTGCGTGAGTGGCACGCTGCTCGGGCTGCCCGACTTCGGGTACCTGACCCAGGGGGAGATGGCGGAGGTGGCCCGCCGGGTGTGCGCCGCCAATCCGGGGCTCGATGTGGTGGTGGACGCGGACACCGGCTACGGCAACCCACTGAACACGATGAGAACGGTCGAGCTGTGGCAGCAGGCCGGCGCAAGTGGCATGTTCCTGGAGGACCAGGTGTGGCCCAAACGGTGTGGGCACATGGCCGGCAAGCAGGTGATCGAGCGCGGCGAGTGGCTCGCCAAGCTTCGGGCCGCGGTTCACGCGGCCGACGGGTTGCACATCACGGCACGCACCGACGCCCGCGCCGCGGTGGGGTTGGCCGAAGCGATCGAGCGGGCGAAGATGGCCCGCGACACCGGGGTCGACGCGTTGTTCGTGGAGGCGCCGGAGTCCGTGGACGAGCTGGAGGCGATCGCCGCCTCGCTGCACGGCATCACGTTGGTGGCGAACATGGTCGAGACCGGGCGCACGCCGCTGCTCACGCCGAAGGAGCTCACCGATCTCGGTTTCGTGCTGGTCGTGTCGCCGTTGTCGGCGTTGTTCAGCATGGTCAAGGCCGTGCAGCTCTCGCTCGATCTGCTGCGCGAGGAGGGCAGCCTGCGCGACCACCTGGACCTGCTCGTCGACTTCGGTGAGTTCGCACGCATCGTCGACCTCGACGGTCACTACGAAAGGGAGCGGCGTTTTCGACCGTGATGGTTGCTAACGTTCCCGCCTGAACACGCATCATGAGCGACCCCCTCCTCTCCCTTGCGGGACGGAAGGGTTCCGGCAACCGGGGTGGAAGCCCCACGGTGCCTTCCCACTCCGGTGGGGATGTGGCCTGGCAGTCCGCCCGGCAACAAAAGCTTCCCTCGTGCGGCGTCGTCGAACAATGGCAACGAGCGCGACGAAGGAGGAACGATGACGGGGCCCCTACGCCCTGGACGCCCGCACCCTGCGACGGGTGGGTGGATGCCTGGCGACCCGGTGGGATCGCGCCGGTTCGTGACGTTGCCGCGCCCGCTCGCGCTCGACGGCGGAGCCACGCTGCACCCGGTGACGCTCGCCTACGAGACGTGGGGCACGTTGGCGCCCGACGCATCGAACGCGGTGCTGATGTGCCACGCCTGGACGGGCGACAGCCATGCACGAGGCGACGAGGACGGGCACCCGGCACCTGGCTGGTGGGAAGGAGCGGTCGGCCCCGGCATGGCGATCGACACCGATCGTTGGTTCGTGGTGTGCTCGAACGTGCTCGGCGGGTGCCAGGGGTCCACCGGGCCGGCCTCACCCCATCCGGTGCACGGTTTGCCGTACGGCAGTCGCTTCCCGGTGATCACCGTACGCGACATGGTTCGTGCGCAGGCGCGGCTCGCGGACCATCTTGGCATCCGTCGCTGGCATTCGGTGATCGGCGGGTCGATGGGTGGCATGCAGGTGCTCGAGTGGGCGATCACGTTCCCCGAGCGATGCGCGTCGATCGTGCCGATCGCGACGTGCAGCCAGTCCACCGCCCAGCAGATCGCGTGGGGGGCGATCGGCCGCCGGGCCATTCGTCTCGACCCGAAGTGGCGCGGCGGCGACTACTACGACGCGCCGGACGGTGACGGCCCGTGGGAGGGCTTGGCCGCCGCGCGTATGGTGGCCCAGGTGACGTTCCGCAGCGACAACGTGTTCACCGATCGGTTCGGTCGCGATCTCGCCGATGGGGCGACGTTGCACGACGGGCTCGACCTGTGGCAGCGGTTCGAGGTGGAGCGCTACCTCGACTACCACGGCGACAAGTTGGTCCGTCGTTTCGACACCAACAGCTACCTGATCATCGGCAAGGCGATGGATCTGCACGACGTCGGGCGCGGGCGATCGGGGCTGACCGTCGCGATGGCTCGGATCAGTTCACCGGCGCTGGTGATGGGCATCTCCAGCGACATCCTCTACCCCACGTACCAGCAGCGACAGATCCACGACCTGCTGCTCGCGGGTGGCACGAAGTCCGACTACGTCGAGATCGATTCGCCGCACGGGCACGATGCGTTCCTGATCGACCTGGATCAGGTGGGCCCGCCGATCAAGGCGTTCCTGGAGGCTTCGGCTGCCTGAGCGCTCGTTTGGCGAGTATCTCGTCCAGCACGGCGATCACCCTGCTGCGCTCGGGAACCCGGATGGCGAGCTCCGATGCGCTGGAGGTCATGCCGTCGGTGACCTCGTGGGCGAGGTACACCTTCAGCTTGTGCGGGGGAGTGGCGGACGTGCCGATGAGCATGAAGTCGACACCCTTGCGCCGGAGCGCTTTCTTCTGCGAGCACAGCAGCAGACCGTCGGGTCGAACGGATACCCGGGTCTCCCTCATCCGCCCGATCGGACGTCCGTCGATGATCTCCTGGGCGTTGGCCACGAACCGTGTGCCGTCCCTGGAGGAGTAGTGCGGCTCGATCTTCGATGACAGCCACCACAGCCCGCCCGTGGCGGCGATGAAGAGCGCGATCCACAGGAGATCCATTCGCTACAGCTTGGCCGATCGCGCCGTTGCTTGCACGCCGTCGCGTAGGGAAATGGGCGTCGACGTGCGACACTGTGGGCCGTGAGCGCGTGGAGGACGGTCGGAATCATCGCCGCGGGCAACTTTCGAGATCCGCGGAACGCGCGCATCATCTACTTCGCCTCCGCCGGGTTGCTGGTGATGGCCGCACTGATGATCGTCGGCTCGGTCATCTGGTGGCGCAAGGCGCGCACGGAGCATCCCGCGCTCGGGCCGCTGGAGGTGATGGGCACTCGCCGCTGGTGGAAGAGCGACTTCACAACCCGCACGATGCAGCTCGAAGGTGCCCGTCCTCTGCTCGACGGTGCCGTCGAGCAGCCGCCCGTGGCGGAGCCGGTGGACTTCGAGGCGATGATGCCCGACGGCCCCGTCGACTTCCGTGATCTGTTCGAGCCGACCGCGCACGAGCCGGCCGTCGCCGAGGCCGAGGCCGGGGACGAGGGCGAGGCCGGGGACGCCGGGCCCGAGGACGACACGGCGTCGGCGGACCTGCCGGTGGCCGACCTGCCGGTGGCCGACGACGGGCACGAGCCATTGTTGCGTTCCGATCAGCTGGACTGATCGGCGGTCCCGGTCCCTTCCGGGATACCGTGGATGCATGGCCGACTCCTTCGATGTCGATGAGATGATCAACCGCTTCCGCGAGCGCGCCCACGCCGTGAAGCAACGCCCGCTGCCGCCCGTTGCCGGTGAGGAACGGGCGATGTTCGTGAAGCAAGCGCAGGTCGACTTCCGCGATTTCGCGATGGTCGGCGATGCCGCCGGCACCATCGAGGACGGCTTCCTCGTGCTGCGTGTCGACCTCCGCCCGCCCGACCAGCGTGGTTGATCGGTTGTCAATCACGGCGTGCTGTCGATAGATTGCACCCCGCATTGCGGACGTGGCTCAGCTGGTAGAGCATCACCTTGCCAAGGTGAGGGTCGCGAGTTCGAATCTCGTCGTCCGCTCGATGCAGGTCTGCGGACCTGGGCAAACGCCGGCCTTCCTCTCACGGGAAGGCCGGCGTTCGTCGTTGCGTGACCCTCACCCTCCAACGCTCCGCGCGAGGGGTTGGCGTCTCCGCGAGAAGGGAGGCAAGTGTCACGACCATGCCGCCGACCATCAGCACGAGGCCAGAAACGCGGTACGACGTTGGAGGGGCATCCGAGCAGAGCAGTCTGGGAGCTCGCGTGTGACCATCGCATGGATCGGCCGGCTGACGGACCTTGTCCTCTGGCGCACCCGACAACTGCAAGAAGGGCGGCTACGTTGCGCTCGGCTTCCGTCATCAGGGTCAGTGCATCGCCTCGATTGTCGCCAACGACAAGTCGGGCAAGTGAGGCCACCAGCCCGTCGGACACATTACTGAGGAAGCCGCAACAGTGCCACCGACCCACTCGCCGGCGGCACGTCGATCGACCACTGCAACGATCTTGACGCACGTGGCCGAGCTTGCCCAGGGGTCAGCTCGCGTCGAGTCGCGGCGCGGTGCTGTCGAAGGAACCCAGGGAGTTTCGACCCGGCGAAACCCGCCACCTCTGTCGTGTTTCTACCGAGGAAACCTCGGTCCAGGCGTGACATGAACGCATGGATTGGGGTGGCTGGGCACAGTAGTGGGGCGGTCGAGGGTCAATCTCCGGTGGCGCCGTCGATCGCTTCGCGAAGGAGGTCGGCGTGCCCGCAATGACGGGCGTACTCCTCGATCATGTGGACGATCGTGCGCCGTAGCGTGTGCACCCCTCCCTCGCGCTCACCGATGTTGAGGTCGTCCATCGCTGCGGTCGCGAGGTGGCGATCGATGACCGCGATCTCGTCCCAGTAGACCGCGAGCGCATCGTCGACCCTCGCGTCGGGCGGGATGTTCCACTCCTCGTCGTCGTCGAACAAGCCCGGCACGTCCTCGCCCTGCTGGACACGGCGGAACCACCAGCGCTCGACGTCGGCCATGTGGCGGATCAACCCGAGCAACGTGAGCGTGCTCGGCGGTGATGCGGCACGCCGCGCGTCCGCGTCGTCGATGCCCTCGACCTTTCTCGCCAGCACAGCGCGGTGGTAGGCGAGGTAGCCGAGGAGCACGGCTCGTTCGTCCTCGCCGAACGCCTTGGACGACGGAAGCGGGGTCAGCGGACCGGTCATCCCCGAAGCCTAGGTGTTTCGCTGCACCACTCACGGTGAGTTAAAACGTTGAGTGAACAGGACGCCACCGTCCGGGTCGTGGCGCCTCAGGCCGAGGTGTTCGTAGAAGCGGATCGCGGCGTCGTTGCGCGTGTCGACGCCGAGGTGCACCCCCCTCGACCCTGCGGCAGCGAACCGTTCGAACAGCGAGTCCATCAGCGCTCGGCCGTGGCCGAGGCCCTGCGCGGCGGGCAGCAGGTCGATGTGCAGGTGCGACGGGTAGCGCGATGCCAGCCGTTCATCGGTTCGGTACCGACGATGGATCCGCTCGATCAGCACTCGATCGAGCACAGACCCGGACGCCGACCCGGACGCAGGCAGGGGGTACCGGCCGCGCAATGGCGGCCACCACTCTCGTTCGAGCCGGTCTTCGAACTCGGTCGAGTCGATCGCCCCGACTGCGTAGCCAGCGACTTCACCCCCGAGCTCGAGCACGAGTGCGAACTCGGGGGCGAAGGTGAGGTACTGCCCGGCGTACAGGTGCCCGTAGAGCGAGCGGTCGTCGAGCATCGCCGACGCGTCCCTCCCGGCGTCGCCGGTGCGCACGCACACGTCGTACAACGCCGCCCGGTCGGCCTCGCGCGCCGGGCGGATCGCGGCGGTGGTCAACGCAATGTGGCCAGGTACGCCACGAAGCGGTCGAGACTCGCCTCGAAGCCGGCGAGCGCTTCGGCGCTGCGATACATCGCCGGCACGTTGCGCTGGTGGACGACCACCTCGGTGCGGTCGTTGCCGAGATCGGTGAACGTCGAGGTGGTGGTCATCCCGTCGGCGGCGCCCGTCTCGCTCCACACAAGCTTCGCTGGAGGGTCGATCTCGACGAAGATGCCGGCATTGGGGTAGCGCTCGCCGGTGGCGTCGTTGACCATGACGGTTTCGAACCGCCCGCCTGGACGGGGCTCGATGACGATGCCGTCGAGCGGTGTGCTGATGCCCGGCGGCCCCCAGAAGTGGGTGAGGTGCTCGGGTGTGATCATGCACGCGAACACGAGCTCGCGTGGGGCTTCGTAGATGCGGGTGATGACGACTTCGCCGAGATCTTGATCGGTGGTCATTTCGGGTGCTCCTTGTCGGGGTTGTTCGCGGTGCGATCGGGTGTGGTGAGCTGTGCAGGCTTGGTCGATCGAAGACGACGCAGGTGGTCGCCGAGCCGGTCGAGGCGGTCCTCCCACTCCCGACGGTTGGCCTCCAGCCATTCGGTGGCGGACGCAAGGCCGTCGGGGGTGAGCTGGCACGGCCGGCGTTGCGCGTCGCGACCCTTCGACAGCAGCCCGGCATCCTCCAGGACCCTCAGGTGCTTGGAGATCGCCTGGAGGCTGAGCTCGAACGGCTCGGCCAGCTCGTTCACGGTTGCCTCGCCTTCGGCCAGTCGGCTGAGGAGCGCCCTGCGGGTCGGGTCGGCAAGCGCGGCGAACGTTCGGCTGAGTTGATCCGTTGCCATCCTCCACCTCCTTATTGATCAACCAAAGAGTAGAATAGTGCCTCATTCGTGGCCCGCTGTCAACCCCGTGGCTCGGATGATCAACGCGAAATCCGGCGGTGTTCATTCGCTGGTCGTAGTGAAACACGGCCTATAGTCGCAGTGTGCAGTCGTCGAACGACTACTCGCCGCGGATGAGCGAGCGAACCGATGGGGCCGACCGTGCCGACCGACGCGACCGGATCGGAGCGAAGGGCGTCACGGTGCCCATCGTGCTGGCCATCATCGGCTCGTTGATCGCGTTCGTCGCCATCAGCCTCGGCCTGCTGTGGGTCACCCAGAAGGCTGCCGAGCACGAAGCCTTGAAGGAAGCGGGCAACGCCGGCGAGCTGTCCGCCCGCGTCGCGATCGCGCCCTACCTCACGGCGGGCCTGCTGCAGCGCAATCCCGCCGACATCGAGGCGCTCGACAAGGCAGGCAAGACGTTCGTGCAGAGCGGCAACGTCGTGCGGCTGAAGGTGTGGTCGAAGCAGCAGCAGGTGATCTGGTCCGACGAACGCAAGCTGGATGGTCAGTACTTCGAGCTCGAGCCCGACGAGTACGCGCTGTTCGCCAGCCAGGGCGCGATCTCCGACATCAGCAACCTCGACAAGGTCGAGAACACGATGGAGGTTGCGCAAGGCAACACCAAGTTGCTCGAGGTCTACTTCGGCGCCAAGGCCGAGAACGGCGAGCCGGTGCTCGTCGAGACCTACTACCCGTACAGCTTGGTCAAGGATCGGGTGAACGACCTCCGCGCGCGGTTCCTCCCGCTCGTCATCGGCGGCCTTGCCCTGCTGACGGTCGCTCAGGTGCCCGTGTCCATCCTGCTCGCCCGTCGACTCAGTCGCAGCCAACGCGAGCGCGAGCATCTGCTCGAACGCGTCATCAACGCGTCCGACGCCGAGCGGCGCCGCATCGCGGCCGAGGTGCACGACGGCGCGGTGCAGGACCTGATCGGCATCTCCTACTCACTCGAGGCGAAGGCTGACACGGCGCCGCCCGAGATGCACGAAGAGCTCCACGAGCTGGCGGCGAGCACGCGTACCACTGTGCGACGGCTGCGCAGCGTGCTGAACTCGATCTACCCCGTCGAAGTGCCCGAGTCCGGATGGTCGACAGGCTTCGAGGACCTCGTGCAGGCGTTGGAGGAGCAGGGTGTCACCGTTCACCGCGACATCGACGAGGTAGATCTCGCACCCATCGACGAGCTGTTGCTGCTGCGAGTCACCCGCGAGTCGCTGCGCAACGTCGCCGCGCACGCGGAGGCCACGAACGTGATCGTTGCACTGCAACATCACCGCATGGGCAGGTTGACGCTCGAAGTGCGCGACGACGGTCATGGTTTCACCGAGGACAAGGCCGATCACAGCCGCATCAACGGTCACCTCGGACTGCAGCTGTTGCACGATCTCGCCAACGACATGGGTGCCGAACTGACCATCGACTCCGAGCCCGGTGTTGGTACTAGTCTTCGACTTGAACTGATGGGACAACGATGATCCGGATCGTGATTGCAGACGACCACGCCATGGTGCGTGCAGGCCTCTCCCAGCTGCTGGGCTCCTTCGACGATCTCGAAGTCGTGGGCACCGCGTCCAATGGTCAAGAAGCCGTGCAGCTCGTGGACGAAGTCCACCCCGACGTCGTGTTGATGGACCTCTCCATGCCGCTGATGGACGGCATCGAAGCCCTGACGCTCGTCAAGAAGCACCACCCCGAGGTGCACGTCGTCGTGCTCACCACGTTCCAGGAGCCGCGTCAGGTGTCGGCAGCGCTCAGCGCCGGCGCCAGCGGGTACCTCGTCAAGGACGTCGAACCGGAAGTGCTCGTCGCGGGCATCCGTGCCGCCGTCCAGGGCGGCGCACCGCTCAGCCCGTCCGTCGCCGCCGGTCTGCTGCGCGGCAACTCCTCGATGGGTGTGGTGTCGTCCTCGACGCTGACCAAGCGCGAGATGGAGATCCTGCAACTGATCGTGGACGGCCGCACCAACCAGGGCATCGCGACGATCCTCGGCATCAGCGAGAAGACCGTCAAGACGCACTGCAGCCGCCTCTTCCAGCGGTTGGGCGTCACCGACCGAACGCAGGCAGCGGTGTGGGCGATGCGCAACCTCCCCACCCATACGACCAGCTGACGCACCCCGGCGGGCTTATCCGGCCTGGCTAAGCTGTGACCAATGTCACAGTGTTGCACCGGAATTTTCTGAGGTCACAACCATCGGTCTCACGGTCCGATGTGTGCGGCGACGCTGCACGCGATCCTTCCCGTCGTGGTGGTCCTCCCACCACCGGTGCTGGGCTGAGGTGAGACCTACGACCTGCGTGGGTATGGTCCTGGGACGGTACGAGGCGTGCGTAGTACCTCGGCCGGTCGTCTTGACGCTGAAACCCGGAACGAGTTGGGTGAACATCCAGCGGTAGTCATCCAGGTCTCGTCGAGCCTGGGTACATCGAAGACGTTCTCCATCACGGTCACCTAGATCGACTCCTGAGGGGCCGGCGTGGCCCACCGCGCCGGCCTCTCAGGGGTTTCCACCGTGCCCGAGGGGAACGATCACACCACCGTCCTGGGTCGGGCGAACACCTCACGCACGAGCGGCTCGAAGTGCTCCAGCGGTTCGACCGGGCCGTCCGGGTCGAACGCCACCTGGTCCCAGTCGTCGGTGAACTGCTCGCACAACGCGAACCACGGCTCGTCGCGGAACTGCTCGCGCAGGTCGGTCGGCCGTGCGAAGTGGGCGTAGTAGTGACGGCCCTGGAAGTCCTGGTGGTGGTACAGCGAGCGACGATCATCTCCTGGTCGGCGCCCGCACGTTCGGCAAGCGTCGCCGTCTACAGGCAGTGGGTCAACTGGTCGCACGAGAACCCGTCGGTGATCTCGCCGAGCGAACCGAGGAGCATGAGGATTCGATCCGCGACCCGACCCTGGTTGCGGGCCGTCTCCAGCCCGATCACCGCCCACTGCTCGGCGGTCGATTCGTCCATGCGGGTGAAGGTTGCGGCCATGGCCACATTGTGACACCACGCGCACCGTCGGCGACACCCTTCGGCTCGCCGTCAGCAGGCCGTGGGGTGGAATGCTTGCCCTCATGGACTTCGACCTGCCGCAGGATCTGCTCGACCTTCTCGCCGAACTGGACACGTTCATCGCCGCGGTGATCCAGCCGCTCGAACAACAGGACGACAACATCCGCTTCTTCGACCACCGACGGGAGGACGCGCGCACGAACTGGGACGACCAGGGCCTCCCGGACGAGGAGTGGGAACGGCTGCTCCACAGGGTGAAGCGGCTTGCCGATGCCGCGGGCTTCTACCGCTACCCGTTCCCCACCGAGTTCGGCGGCCGGAACGGCACCAACCTGGGCATGGCCGTCATCCGTGAGCACCTGGCTCGCAAGGGGCTGGGTCTGCACAACGACTTGCAGAACGAGCACTCGATCGTCGGCAACAACGTGGGTCTGCTCCTGATGCTGCACTACGGCACCGCCCAGCAGAAGGTCGAGTGGATCGACGATCTCGCCGAGGGCCGCCGCGGTTTCGCGTTCGGCATCACCGAACCCGATCACGGCAGCGACGCGACGCACATGGAGACCTCCGCCGTGCGCGACGGCGACGAGTGGGTCATCAATGGCGAGAAGACGTGGAACACCGGCATCCACAAGGCCCAGTACGACATGATCATGGCGCGCACCAGTGGCAAGGCAGG
>JAYVMH010000314.1:0-2550 GCA_043759015.1 Actinomycetota bacterium | reverse complement strand
ACCTCCCCGGCCTCGGGGGGCTCGACGGGTGGCGCCGCGAGCGGTGCAGACAGCTTCTCCGCGGATCGAAGGATCCGCTCGCACGCGAGGTCGTACTCGCGGTCGACACCCTCCGCGTCCATCTGCAGGACCGGCACGCTCTCGATCAGGTACATCCGTTGGCGCCAGTGGTCGAAGGCAGCCAGCGAGCCGATGATGCTCATGATCGCATCCGGCATCCCACGGTCGTCGTGGGGCGTGTCGGGCAGGTGTTCTACCTCGCGGACGATGTCGTACCCGAGATAGCCCATCACGCCACCTTGGAGTGGTGGCAGCTCGGGCATGATCGGCCCGCGGTAGGCGGCCACGATCGCGTCCAGCGCGGCCAGCATCCCCTTGTCCAGCGGGATGTCCGCGCTGAGGTGCTGGCCCTTCTTCTCGATCACCCCACCGCGCAGCTCCAGCGTCGCCACCGGGTCGTGCCCGACGAAGCTGAACCGGCTCCACCGCTCACCGTGCTCCACCGACTCGAGCAGGAAGCCCTCCCCCTCACCCACCAGCTTCAGGTAGGCCGACACGGGCGTCTCGAGATCGGCGAGCAGTTCGCTCCACACCGGCACCACGGTGTGGTCCGCGGCGAGGGCATGGAACTCTTCGCGGCTGGGCCGCATGCGCAGGCTGCTCACCGAGCGGCGCCGAACGCGCGGTAGAAACAGGAGGAGGCGCCGGTGTGGCACGCGCCCTTGCCTTCCTGCTCCACCAGGAACAGCAGCGTGTCGCCATCGCAGTCGTAGAAGGCTTCGCGCACGAACTGGCGGTCGCCCGACGTGTCGCCCTTGCGCCACACCTCCTTGCGGCTACGGCTCCAGTAGACCATCCGACCCTCGGCGAGCGTCGTGCGCAACGTGTCGGCGTTCATCCAGGCCACCATCAGGACCGCCCGGGTGGTCACGTCCTGGGTGACCACCGGCACCAGTCCGTTGGCGTCGTACTTCACCGCGGCCAGCTGATCGTCGGTGGCGGCGATGGACTGGGCGTCGGGCATGGCGGCCATGCTACGCAGGAGGGGCTACAGATACAGGCCCGTTTGCGCTTCGATCCGCGCCGAAGCCACGGCGTGGATGTCGCGCTCGCGCAGCATGATGTAGTCGGTGCCGCCGACCTCGACCTCGTAGCGATCGTCGGGGCTGAACAGCACCCGGTCGCCCACTTCGGCCGAGCGCACGTTCTGGCCGAGCGCGACGACTTCGGCCCAGGCGAGCCGCTTGGAGATCTGCGCCGTCGCCGGGATGACGATGCCCCCGGACGACCGCCGTTCGGCGTCGCGGTCGGTGATGCGCACCAGCACGCGGTCGTTGAGCATCTTGATGGGCAACTTCTCGTCGTCCAGGGCCACGGGCGGCAGGGTACCGGGGCGCAGGTCGCGGCCCCAACGCGCCGATAACTCTCCGGATCTTCGAAAGGAACCGTGTGACTCGTCACCGCGTCCCCCGACGCGCCACCCGCGGCGACGCTGTCGAGCACGTGGCTGGCCGGTTGACGCAGGCGGCGCGTCAGTCGCCGCGGCTTCGACGGGTGCGGCGTTCGCCGGAGTTCGCGGTCGGCGCGGAGTTCGTGAGCGGACCCACCGCGCCCACGATCTGGTCGACGGTGGGTCGTTCGCCCGGGGTGTGATCGTCGAGCGCGGCGCGCATCGCCGCGAGGTGACTCGGCGTGGTGCCGCAGCACCCGCCGACGATCTGTGCACCGGCGTCGACGGCCAGCGAGGCGTAGCGAGCCATCAGCTCTGGCGTGCCGGAGTAGACGATCTCGGTCCCGTGGAAGTGGGGCACGCCGCAGTTGCCCTTGCTGACGATCGGCACGCCGGCGCCCTGCATCTCCAGCACCGTCACGAGGATGTCGGGTGCGCCGACGCCGCAGTTCGCCCCCTGGGCCAGTGGCTTCACCGGCTCGGCGGCGAGCACCCCCGCCAACTGGTTCGGCATCATGCCCATCATCGTGCGGCCGGCGGTGTCGAACGAGCACGTCGCCACGTAGGGCATGCCGTGCCGGATGGAGGCAGTGATCGCGGCATGCACTTCCTCCGCCGACGACATCGTCTCGATCCACACCACGTCGGCCCCGCCGTCCTTCAACCCGCGGATCTCCAGGCCGAACGACTCGACCGCGGCGTCGTGGTCGAGCGCACCCATCGGCTGGAACAGCTCGCCGGTCGGGCCAACCGAACCGGCCACGACGACCGGTCGCTCGGCCGAATCGGCCACCCGGCGGGCCAGTTCGGCCGCACCCCTGGCGAGCTCGTACGTGCGGTCCTGCGCCCGGTGCAGCTTGAGCCGATGCGGATTGCAGCCGAACGTGTTGGTGAGGATGATGTCGGCACCGGCATCGATGAACTCCTGGTGCAATGCCGTCACCCGATCGGGATGATCGACCGTCCAGAACTCGGGCGGCTCGCCCGACTCGAGGCCGGACGCGAAGTAGTTGGTTCCCGTGGCGCCATCGGCCAGCAGCGTGCGGCCGGTGGCGAGAAGATCGGCGAGAGAAGTACGCATCGAGGCCAACGTTACCCGG
>JAYVMH010000313.1:0-34949 GCA_043759015.1 Actinomycetota bacterium | reverse complement strand
CGGTGTTCGACGACCACCACGGCGCCCACGGGATGAGCGAGACGTTCCAGCACTACCTCGCTGGACAGATCGCCACGGCCCGCGAGTTCAGCCTGCTGTGGGCACCGACGATCAACAGCTACAAGCGGTTCCAACTCGGTTCGTGGGCGCCCACCGGCGTCGGCTGGGGCATCGACAACCGAACGCTCGGCTTCCGCAAGGTCGGTCATGGAAAGGGCACCCGTGTGGAGTGTCGCATCCCGGGCAGCGACGCCAACAGCTACTTCGCGTTCGCCGGCACCCTCGCCGGTGGTCTGTACGGCATCAAGAACAAGATGTCGCTCGGCGAGCCGTTCGCCGGCAACGGCTATGACGCCCCCGACATCCCTCGCATCCCGTGGAACATCGTCGACGCGATCAACCTGTGGGAGCGCAGCGACATCGCCCGCGAATGCTTCGGTGACGACGTGCACCACCACATCCTCACCATGGCCAAGGCCGAGTGGGAAGCGTTCAACCACACGGTCACCGATTGGGAGCTCCGGCGGTACTGGGAGCGCATCTAGTCCTTCAGACCTCGAACTCGACGAGCACGGGAAGGTGGTCGCTGATGGCCGACCACTCCTCGCCCCCGCCGGGGGTGCGCTGGTCGATGATCCGCGCCCGTGCCGGTACCAGCACCATGTCCAGCCGCTGACACGGCGCGATCGCCGGACTGGTGCTGTCGCCGGTGGGATCCGCGAGGCCGGCGGCGTGGAATTCGCGCACGATCTCGGCGAGATCGTGTGAATGGGTGTTCAGATCGCCACCGACCACCGCGACCGGCGCCGCCTCCTGTTGCACGAGCTCGGCCACACGGCGCGCCTGCGCGATCTGTTCGAGGTCGGGCCGGCGCGCGCCGCGAACGTTCCAGGTCAGCACCCGCCACCGGATGGTCACCCGATCGGTCATCGGGCGTCAGTCTGACGCATCCACTACGGTGGCGCACCATGAGTCGTCTCGCGGGCAAGGTCGCCCTCATCACGGGTGCATCGTCGGGTCTTGGTCGGGTCGGAGCGCTGCGCTTCGCCGCGGAGGGTGCGAAGGTTGTGATCGCAGACGTGACCGATGGCGACGAAGCTGTCGAAGCGGTCGACGCCGCCGGTGGCGAAGCCAGCTTCGTGCGCTGCGACGTCACCGACGACATGTCCGTGAAGAACGCCGTCGACTTCGCCGTCGAGACCTACGGCGGGTTGCACGTGCTGTACAACAACGCCGGCGTGATGCTGGGCGACGACGACAACCCGGTCACGACCAGCATCGCGACCTATCAGAAGACAATGGACATCAACGTTCTGGGCACGCTCCTCGGTTGCAAGCACGCGATCCCGGCGATGCAGAGCAGCGGCGGCGGCTCGATCGTGAACGTCGCCTCGTTCGTCGCCCACATGGGCGCGGCCACGCCACAGATCGCCTACACCGCGTCGAAGGGCGCGGTGCTGGCGATGACCCGCGAGATCGCCGTCATCTACGCCCGCCAGGGAATCCGCTGCAACGCGCTGTGCCCTGGCCCGATCATGACGCCGCTGCTCGCCAAGTTCCTCAGCGACGACGCCAAGCGCAACCGCCGGCTCGTGCACATCCCGATGGGCCGCTTCGGTGAGCCGATCGAGATCGCCAACGGCGCGCTGTTCCTCGCCAGCGACGAGTCGAGCTGGATGACCGGCCAGTCGCTGATCATCGACGGCGGCATCACTGCGGCCTACGTCACGCCGGAGTGACCCGCTCGCCGCTGCACGGTGCTGCTGGCTTTCCGCCGCACGTTGCTGCGTCGGTCGCCGATTGGATCGCAGCACGGGTCGAGCACGCGCCGCTCGGGCGCACGCTCGCCCCGAGCGAGATGTATCCGTTGCTCGACGGCACGTTCACCGCCGGAGGTCTCGGTGCCGACGAGGCGTGGCGTCGGTTCGTCGAGCGGGTGGTGCCCAACACGGTGGGGCTGGACAGCGAGCGCTACCTCGCGTTCATCCCCGTCGCGCCCTCGGCCGCGGGGGTCTGGATGGAAGCTGCGGTCGGCGCCGCGACGTTCAGTGCCGAATCCTGGCTCGAGGCGGCGGGCGCGGTCGCCGCCGAGAACCAGACGTTGCGCTGGCTCGCCGATGTGCTCGGCATGCCCGAGTCGAGTGGTGGCTGCTTCATGAGCGGCGGGTCAATCGGCAACCTGTCTGCGCTCGCGGTCGCGCGCGAGTCGGCGTCGGCGGACCGTCCACTCGTCGCCGTCGCGGACACCGCCCATGCGTCGGTGTTCAACTCGCTGCGGCTCCTCGGGCTCGACGATGTGCTCGTCGTGCCCACCGGTGCCGACGGCAGGTTCACCGGTGAGGCACTCGCCGTCGCCGCCGGCGATCGCGCCGACCTCGGGATCGTCGTTGCCGCCGGCGGTTCCACCAACGCAGGTGTGGTGGACGACCTCGACGGCCTCGCCGACGAGTGCGCGCGTCGAAAGGCGTGGTTGCACGTGGACGCGGCGTACGGCGGGGCCGCGATGCTGTTGCCCGAGCGGCGAGCGCTGTTCGACGGCATCGACCGCGCCGACTCCGTGATCATCGATCCGCACAAGTGGTTGTTCGCACCGCAGGGCTCGTGCGCGCTGCTCTACCGCGAGCCTGCACGGGCGGCCGAGGTGCACACGCAACATGGCCCTTACATCGACATCCTCCACGGCGACGAACCGCTGTGGAACCCGAGCGACTACGGCTACCAGCTCACCCGTCGGGCGTCGGGCCTTCCCCTGTGGTTCGCTCTCGCGGTGCACGGAGTCGACGCCCACACGGAGGCCGTGCGCACCGCCGTCGAGCTCGCGGCGCTGGCCGCGCAGCGCCTCGAGGCGATCGACCACGTGTCGTTGGTGATGCAACCGAGCCTCGGTGTGGTGCTCTTCCGCCGCGAGGGTTGGGGTCGCTACGAATGGCAGGCGTGGGCCCGGCGGCTGCTCACCGACGGCATCGCCTTCGTTGCGCCGAGCACGTGGAAGGGCGAACCCGTCGGCCGCCTCGTGTTCCTGCACCCGCGCACACCCGTCACCGTCATCGACGAGATCATGACGACTCTCAGCTGAACGACACTCTCAGCTGAACGACACTCAGAGCGTGACGACGCCGTTGGGCGTGCGCACCGTCGCGGCGAGGGACGCACATCCCTCGCTCACCTCCACGAGCCACAGGTCGCCGACTTCGGCGATGACCGCCCGCACCAGCTGGGGGTTGGGATGCGTGACGCACAGCGAGACCAGCGTGCACTCGTGCGGAAGGGTCGTGGCCGGATGCGGTGAGTCCGCCCAGTCGATGAGGAACGGCAGCGTGCCCCGGTGCGGCTCGCCCAGGAGGGGGAACGTGAGCCGCCACTCCAGCAGCACACCGTCCGGCCGGCGGCGCGACATCGCGGCCACGCCGCCGAGGTCGACACCGAATGCCGCCACCGCAGTGGCGACGTCGTCGAGCCGACGCGCCGGTCGGACGCACCACGCAACCAAACGGGCCTCCGTGAGGTCGTCGATGCCGAACGGGCGCGGGCCGGCGGTGGGGTGCCCGCCGGGTTCGGGTTGGTCGTCATCGGGCCCGACGACTTCGAGGTAAGTGCGCCCACCCAGCCCGGTGAGCTCGTTGCGAGTGCCGGCGCCCTCGTGCGACCCGCCGGGCGTGAGGTGGATGCCCCAATCGTGGGCCACTCGCTCGGCCGTGGCTCGCACGTTCGGTGTCGCGAGCACGAGGTGATCGATCATCCGGCCAGTCTTCACCACGGTGACGAGGGTGTCGTTCGTGCCTTCGTGACCGGCCAGACTGTGCGGATGAGCAACGTCGCATTTCTGGGCCTCGGCGTGATGGGCGCGCCGATGGCGCGACATCTGTCCGCTGCGGGCCACACGGTCACCGTCTACAACCGCACCCCGGAGAAAGCGCTCGCCTGGGTCGCTCTCTACGGCAATCGCGCCGCCCCGACACCGAAGGAGGCCGCGGAGGGTGCCGAGTTCGTGTTCACGTGCGTGGGCAACGACAACGATGTGCGCGACGTTGTGTACGGGCCCGATGGCGCGCTGGCCGGTGCCGAGGCCGGTGCCGTGCTCGTCGACCACACGACGGCCTCGGCCCAAGTCGCCCGCGAGTTGGCCGAGGCGTGCATGGAGTTCGGTGTCGGTTTCGTCGACGCGCCCGTCTCGGGTGGTCAGGCGGGCGCGGAGAAGGGCCAGCTCACCATCATGTGTGGCACCGACGACGAAGCGTTCTACGGACTGAGCCAGCCGGTGATGGCTTCGTACGCGACGGCCACTGCGCTGATGGGCTCCGCCGGCGCCGGGCAGTTGACGAAGATGGTCAACCAGATCCTGATCGCGGGCATCGTGCAGGGTTTGTCGGAGGGTCTCAACTTCGCCGTGCGGGCCGGGCTCGATCCCGAGCAGGTCACCGAAGTGATCAAGCACGGCGCGGCCCAGAGCTGGCAGCTGGAGAACCGCGGTCAGACAATGGTGAAAGGTCAGTTCGACTTCGGCTTCGCGGTCGAGTGGATGCGCAAGGACCTCGGGATCGTGCTCGACGAAGCGAACCGCAACGGTGCCCGCCTACCGGTCACCGCGCTCATCGATCAGTTCTACGCGCAGGTGATCGCACGCGGCGGCACGCGCTGGGACACGAGCAGCCTCATCCACCTGCTCGCCAACGACTGATTCCTTGTCGGGAACGTGGCGACGGTTCTTCCCGGCACTTCGGCCCTGGCGCCGCGGCGGTCGCGGCGCGATGATCGATGTGCCATCTCGTCGTGGCCAACAGGAGGCGGTCGATGCGGATCGTGCGGTGGGGTGCCGGGGGCGTGTTGTGTGCCGTGATGTTGGTGGGTTCGTCGCGCGTTGCGACGGCCGACCTCACCAGCGACGACGGCTGCAAAGCATCGGGCTCGTGGGTGTCGAGTGGCCTCGTCGTGGATGCGACGGCCAAGGGAACGGTCACCGTTCCGGGAAAGGACACGGTGCAATGGACGGGTTCGGTCAGCGGCCCGCCCGGTTCGTATGCCGGCTCGATGTGGATCGAGCTCCCACCCCCCTTCGGCAAGGTGACGATCCGCAGCTGGAAGGGCGACAGTCAGACGACGTTGAACGCGGGTGACGAGAAGTACTCGCTGCCGTCGTTCGTACCGGCCGGCGCCGTGTTCACGGTCTCGGGCCGACACGTCGACGCCAACGGCACGTGCGCCGGCACGGTGAAGTTGAAGCTGGATGGCAGCCCGCTGTCGTCGCCGTCGACCTGGGTGGCGCTTGGCGGCACGGTGGTGTCGGGGGCGGGCCTCGCCGCGCTGATCCGCGGGATGTTCACCCGAGTCGGAAAGGTGGCGTGATGCACATCGGACGAATCATCTCCGCGGGCCTCGTCGGCCTGTTCTTCCTCGTGTTCGTCGCCGTCGACCTGGTGCTGTTCGGCATCGTGCCCGCCGACAGCGTGATCGTGACGATCCTGATGGCAGTCGGTCTGTTCGGAGGTGGCTTGCTCGGTTGGTTGGCCGGTCGTCACGCCGATCAGGTGGCTGAGCGCCGCCCTGCCCCGGCCGGCGAGTGATCAGCGAGCGGCAGCAGCGACGGCGTCGACGATGCGGTCGATCTGCTCGTCGGTGGTGACGAGCGGCGGGCAGAACAGCAGGGAGTCGGTGTTCAACGCGCGGCACACCACGGCGCCTTCCGTGAACATGTGATCGCGCATCGCCATCGCGTTCTGTTCCGGATGGAGCCCCGCTGCCCACATCGCACCGAGGCCGCGGGCGTGGTGGATCGTGCCGTCGGCGGCGAGCGCGCGTAGACCGCCCTCGAGGCGGGCGCCGACGTGGTTGGCGCGTTCGACAAGCGATTCGCGTTGCATGATCTCCAGGTTCTTGAGCGCCGCGGCGCACGCAGTCGCGTGGCCGGAGTAGGTGAACCCGTGGCGCAGGAAGAAGTCCGTATCGGACTCGAGCGCCGCCCGCGGTGCCGCGCCGACGAACACCCCGCCGAGAGGCTGGTAGCCCGAGGTGACGGCCTTGGCGAACGTCACGAGGTCCGGCCGGACCCCATATCGGTGGGCGGCGAACCAGGTGCCGAGGCGGCCGAAGCCGGTGATCACCTCGTCGAAGATCAGGTAGGCGCCGTGTTGGTCGCACAATCGGCGGACGCTCTCCAGATAGCCGTCGGTCGCGGGGTAAATGCCACCGGCGCCCTGCACGGGCTCGGTGATGACGGCTGCCACCTCACTGCCTCGCTGCGCCATCAGCGAGGCCAGCGCCTCGACATCGTCGGCGGCCACCTGGACGACGTCGTCGACGAAGGGCCCGAAGTGCTCCTTGTTCGGTGCGATGCCCTGCGCGCTGGTGCCGCCGTAGGCCGTGCCGTGGTAACCGCGGACCCTGGAGATGATCAGCTTTCGTTGCGGCTGCCCAGCCTGCACATGTGCGACACGGGCGAGCTTCATCGCGGTGTCGATGCTCTCGCTGCCCGAACCGGTGAAGAAGACCCGGGCGTCCGGCATCGGCCCGAGGTCGCACAGCACCTCGGCCAGCTGCTCGGCAGGGTCGGTGGTGAACGGGTCGAAGCACGAGTAGGCCTCGAGGGTGGCGACCTGGGCGGCGATGGCATCGGCCATCTCCCGGCGGCCGTGGCCGATCGCGCAGTACCACAGGCTCGCCATCCCGTCGACCAGCTCGCGACCGTCTGCGTCCCACAGCAGCGCTCCCTCGCCCCGCACGATGCGGATGAACGACTCGCGGGTGGGCTTGGCGAACGGGTGCAGGAGGGCCTTGGGCATGCGGCGCACGCTAGTCAGCCGAGCTCGGCGACGGCACACACCTCGGCGAAGCCCTCGCAGATGCAGTCGAGCAGCACGTCAGGGTCGGGGATCGCTGCCGCGTCGGCGTTCACTCCCATGCAGCAGGTGCCGTTGTACGACATCAGCGTGACGTTGACCGCCGAGCCCGCTGTGGGGCCGAAGGGGAAGAACTGCTCGACCCGTTGGCCTTCCAGCCACATCGGTGCCGGCACGCCGGGCACGTTGCTGGCGAGGAAGTCGACGCCCTTCAACATCGCACCGATCACGCCTCGTGGCATCAGGTTCAAGAAGCCGGCGACCGTCTCGGTGTGATCCAGCGACCGTTCGGCGCGGACGGTCTCCACCGCGGCATGCATCGCGCAGATGCGTTCGGCCGGCGTCCGCGCGCCGACCGGCACGACGAAGCGCATGACCGACACGTGGTTTCCCCCTGCGGGGTCGTCATCGCCACGTTGGCTGATCGGCATCGCCATGCGGAGCTCACCGATCTGATGGCCGTGGTGAGCGTGGTAGCGGTGGAGCCCGGCCGTGATGCCCGCGAGGAACGTGTCGTTCAACCTGCCCTTCGCCCCCTTGGCAGCCACCCTGGCAGCGGCCTTCATCGCCGGCACCGGTACCTCCAGGACACGGAAGTTCGACGACAGCATCCGGCCGATCATCACCGGCGACTTCGGCGTCGTCGCCGGTGCCACGAGCCGACCGATGGATCGCACGGTCTCGACCACCTCTGTGGTCGTGCGTTGGGGATGGCGTACCGCATGCAGCAGGTTCGGAACGACCGACTGCAACCCGCGGCGGGTGAAGTCGACGACGCCTTCCACGTCGTGGATCACGACGTCGCGCAACAACGCGAAGGCGTCGAGATGGGGCGCGCCGGCCGGAACCGTCGGCTCGCGTTCTGCCGGCTCGGCTTCGAAGTCGAACAGGTGCGCGGCCAGCTGGACGGCACCGATGCCGTCGGTGACCACGTGGTGGGCCTTCATCACGAACGCCGCGCGGCCGTCATCGAGGCCTTCGGCGAGTGTGAACTCCCACAGCGGTCGGGCCGGGTCGAAGCCACCCATCGCTTCGGTGCGCACCCAGTCCAGAAGGTCCTGCGTGCCGCTGTGTCGAGGCAGGCGGATGTGGCGCAGGTGGTAGTGGAGATCGAAGTCGTGGTCCCGGGCCCACTGCAACGTGGTCGGGTGCAGGGGCACGTGCACGACCTTCTCGCGCAGGGCGGCGACCTGATGGCTGACGCACTCCACGCGGTCGCGCAATCGTTCCCATTCGGGCGCCCCTTCGAGCATCACGACGCCGACGATGGTGCTGCGCAGCAGCGGGTCCGCCTCGACCATCCACATGATGGTGTCGTTCTGACTGAGATACGGCCGGTCCGGCATTGCGCACGCTCCCTCGGGGCATCCTGGCCCCGCGCGTGCGTTCGCGGCTAGGGCCCTTCGGCCTGCGCGGGCCGAAAGCCCCTACCAGCCTCGTCGGGCCGTTCATAGGGTGCAGTTGTGAACCCCGAACCCGACACGCAGGCGCCCGCGCGCCGCGAGATCGTCGACGCCAACGAAGCCGTCGCTGCTGTGGCCCACCTCCTCAGTGAGGTCATCGCCATCTACCCCATCACTCCCGCCTCACCGATGGGCGAACACGCCGACGAGTGGAGCGCACGCGGCCGTGTGAACCTCTGGGGAGCGGTCCCCGAGGTGATCGAGATGCAGAGCGAAGCAGGTGCAGCCGGAACGCTCCACGGGGCGATCCTTCGCGGCGCGCTCGCGACAACGTTCACCGCCAGCCAGGGCCTGCTGTTGATGCTGCCCGAGATGTTCAAGATCGCCGGCGAGCTCACCCCGGCCGTCATCCACGTCGCGGCGCGCACCATCGCCACCCACGCCCTCAGCATCTTCGGCGACCACAGCGACGTGATGGCGGCCCGAAGCACGGGCTTCACCATGCTGTGTGCGGGCAGTGTGCAGGAGGCCGCGGACCTTGCGGCCATCGCGCACGCGGCCACGCTGGAGACGCGCGTGCCGATCCTCCACTTCTTCGACGGCTTTCGCACCAGCCACGAGCTCAACACGGTCGAGGTGCCAGGTGTGACGCTGCTGACGGCGTTGGTGTCGGACGAACGGATCAGCGAGCACCGGTTGCGCGGCCTCGACCCGGACAAGCCGGTGCTGCGCGGCAGCGCACAGAACCCCGACGTCTTCTTCCAAGCCCGCGAGGCGTGCACCCCCTTCCATGCCGCGGTGCCTGTCGCCGTGCAGGACGCGATGGATCGCTTCGCCGCCCTCACCGGCCGCCAGTACCGACTCGCCGACTACCACGGCGCACCGGATGCGGATCGCGTGATCATCCTCATGGGGTCGGGTGCCGGAGCGGTACGCGAGACGGTCGATGCGATGAACGCGGCCGGAGAACGCGTCGGCGTCCTGGCCCTGCGGCTGTTCCGACCCTTCCCCACCGAGCAGATCCTTGCCGCATTGCCGCCGTCGGTGCGCACCGTGGTGGTGCTGGACCGCTGCAAGGAGCCGGGCGCCCCGTTCGAGCCACTCCATCTCGACGTGCTGGCGGCGATGTGGCACAGCGACACCGCCATGTGGGGCGCGGGTGAGCGGCCGCGAGTGATCGGTGGGCGTTACGGGCTGAGCAGCAAGGAGTTCACTCCTGCGATGGCGAAGGCCGTGTTCGACGAATCGTCCGCCGATGCGCCGAAGAACCCGTTCACGATCGGGATCCACGACGACGTCAGCCACACGAGCCTCGCTTGGGACCCGGCGTTCCGGACCGATCGGGCCAAGGTTCGGGCTGTGTTCTACGGCCTCGGCAGCGACGGCACCGTCGGTGCAAACAAGAACACGGCGAAGATCATCGGCAGCAACACCGACATGAGCGTGCAGGCCTACTTCGTCTACGACTCCAAGAAGTCGGGCAGCACCACGGTCAGCCACGTCCGGGTCGATCAACAGCCGATCGACAGCAGCTACCTCATCGACGAGGCCACGTTCGTGGGCGTCCACCAGTGGAGCCTTCTCGAAACCTTGGACGTGCTCGCGCTCGCCGTACCGGGCTCCACCGTGCTGCTCAACGCGCCGTACCCGGCCGACGAGGTGTGGGATCGCCTGCCGCAGGAGGTGCAGGCCCAGATGGTCGCCAAGCGCGTGCGCGTGTACGCCATCGATGCCGCATCGGTGGCACGCATCGCCGGACTCGGGGGACGGATCAACACCGTGATGCAGGCGTGCTTCTTCGCCCTGGCCGGGGTGCTGCCGACCGACGAAGCACTGCGGGAGCTGAAGAAGGCGATCGAGCACTCCTACGGGGCGCGCGGCGAGGTCATCGTCGAGCGCAACGTCGCCGCGGTGGACGCGTCGCTCGCCAACCTGCACGAGTTGGCGTTGCCCGCCGACGCGACGAGCACCCGCCGTCGCCGCCCTGCGGTCAGCTCCGACGCACCCGACTTTGTGCAGCGCGTCACGGCCCGGATGCTCGCCGGCGAAGGCGACCTGCTGCCCGTGAGCGCGCTCCCGCCCGACGGTGCGTTCGTCACCGGTACGTCGCAGTGGGAGAAGCGCACGATCGCCACCGAGATCCCGATCTGGGAGGCCGATCTGTGCATCGACTGCGGCAAGTGCGCCATCGTCTGCCCTCACGCCGCGATCCGGATGAAGGTCTACGAGCCGGCAGCCCTGCACGCCGTCGGAACGGCGATCAAGACCAAGCCGTTCCGCAGCCGCGAGGTGCCCGGGATGCAGCTGACCGTTCAAGTCGCACCCGACGACTGCACGGGGTGCGGCGTGTGCGTGCAGGCGTGCCCTGCCCACGACAAGACATCGGTGAAGCGCAAGAGCATCAACATGCAACCGATCGGCGACCACCTCGACGCCGAGCGCGTCGCGTGGGACGCGTTCTTGAAGGTGCACTCGGCAGACCCCGCCCGATGGGATCCTGCCTCGGTGAAGACGAGCCAGCTCCGGCGGCCGTTGTTCGAGTTCTCGGGCGCATGTGCAGGCTGCGGCGAGACGCCGTACCTCAAGCTCCTCACCCAGCTGTTCGGCGACCACTCGCTGATCGCCAACGCCACGGGCTGCAGCAGCATCTATGGCGGCAACCTGCCCACCACCCCGTATGCGGTCGACGAGGACGGTCGTGGCCCGGCCTGGGCCAACAGCCTCTTCGAGGACAACGCCGAGTTCGGCTTGGGCATCCGCCTCGGGTTCGAAGCTCAGCGCCGTACTGCGCTGGTGATGCTGGAACGACTGCGCCCGCGGCTGGCCGAACTGATCGGCGAGGCCGCGATCGACGCGATCGAAGCGGGCGTCGACGACGACGGCGCGATCCGCATCCGCGAGCAGCGTGTCCGTGTCGACGGGCTCCGAGCCGTGCTCGGGGGCATCGACGACGCGGATGCCCGCCGTCTGCTCGACCTCGCCGGCACGCTCGTGCGCAAGAGCGTGTGGATCGTGGGCGGCGACGGCTGGGCGTACGACATCGGCGCCGGTGGACTCGACCACGTCCTGAGCAGTGGCCGGAACGTGAACATCCTGGTGCTCGACACCGAGGTGTACTCCAACACCGGTGGTCAGGCCAGCAAGGCGACACCGCGCGGCGCCGTTGCCAAGTTCGCGGCCGGCGGCAAGAGCATCGTCAAGAAGGACCTCGGCCTGGAAGCGATGACCTACGGCGACGTGTACGTGGCGCGGATCGCGCTCGGCGCCAGCGACGTGCAGACGGTGAAGGCCCTGCTCGAGGCGGACGCGTTCCCTGGCGTGTCCCTGGTGATCGCGTACAGCACCTGCATCGCCCACGGGTTCGACATGAGTAAGTCGATGACCCAGCAGAAGCTGGCGGTGCAGAGCGGTCACTGGCCGCTGTACCGGTACCGCCCGTCCGTGGACGGCGATGCGCACCCGTTCCAGCTGGACAGCGCCGAGCCGTCGGTCCGCTTCGCCGACTTCGCGGCCAGCGAAGCGCGCTTCTCCATGCTGGCCCGGGCCAACCCTGATCGCGCCAAGGAGCTCGTCGAGCTGTCGCAAGCCGACGTGGACACGCGGTTCGACTACTACCGACAACTCGCCGAAGTGCAACGGACGGCGCCGGGACATGCGAGCGACCCCACGATCGCCGACGCGGAGGAGGATTCATGACCGACCTCACCACCATCTACCTCGGCCTTCCGCTACGGAGTCCGCTGGTGGCGTCGGCCAGCCCGCTGACCGGTGATCCGGCGATGTGGAGCCGACTGGAGGCGGCCGGTGCGGGTGCGGTCGTGCTGCCCTCGCTCTTCGAGGAGGAGATCGAGCAGGAGGCGAAGTCGCGCGCTCTCGCGACGGACTCTGGCACCGACCAGTTCGGTGAAGCACTGAGCTACCTCCCCGAACTCGCGCTGCCCGATGTCGGCCCGGCGCAGTATCTCAAGATGGTGGAACGTGCCCGCGAACAGTTGTCGATCCCGGTGATCGCCAGCCTCAACGGCACGACCCCCGGTGGGTGGGTCCGATATGCCAGGTACCTGGCGGATGCCGGTGCGGACGCGATCGAGCTCAATATCTACGACGTCGTCGTCGACCACCTGACCAGCTCGTCCGACGTGGAGAACCGCTACGTCGAGCTCGTCGAGGAGGTCCGGGCCGAGATCGACATCCCGCTCTCGGTCAAGCTCGGGCCTTGGTTCACCGCGCTCGGCAACCTCGCGATCCGGCTGCAGGGTGCGGGCGCGGACGGCCTCGTGCTGTTCAACCGCCTGTACCAACCCGACATCGACCTGGGCTCGTTGGAGGTCGTCCCCCGGTTGCAGCTCAGCACGTCGAACGAGAGCCGGCTGCCGCTCCACTGGATCGCCAACCTGCACATGGTCGTGGACTGCTCGCTGGCCGCCACGTCGGGTGCCCACGACGGCGCCGATGTTCTCAAGCTGCTGCTCGCCGGCGCGGATGTGGTGATGACGACGAGCTCCTTGCTACAGCACGGCCCGGAGCACCTGCGCGTGATGGAACGGTTCATCCGCGACTGGATGCACGAGCGCGACTACGACTCGGTGGCCGAACTGCGCGGCAGCGTGAGTCGACGGAACGTGCCCGATCCGCAGGTGTACGAGCGTGCCAACTACTACCAGGTGCTGCACAGCCACCACTCCAGGCCCCCTCGGTAGGCTGGCCGAATGCGTCACAAGGAAGGCCACCTCGGCCATCGTGCCGGCTGGTTGCGAGCGCTCGTGCTGGGCGCCAACGACGGCATCATCTCCACTGCGGCGCTCGTCCTCGGTGTTGCCGCGGCCGATGGCACCCGCTCGGCGGTGCTCACCGCGGGCGTGGCCGGGCTCGTCGCCGGCGCCGTCGCGATGGCGCTCGGCGAGTACGTGTCGGTGTCGTCGCAGCGCGACTCCGAGCGCAGCGACATCGCGAAGGAGCAGTGGGAGCTCGAACACCAGGCAGATCACGAACTGGAGGAGCTCACGGCGATCTATCGCGGCAAGGGCCTGTCGCAACCCCTGGCCGCACAGGTGGCCAAGGAGCTCACTGCGTTCGACGCGCTGGGTTCACACCTGCGCGACGAGCTGGGCATCACGTCCGACGACCTCGCCAAACCGTTCCTGGCGGCGTGGACCTCGGCCATCGCGTTCAGCCTCGGAGGAGCGATCCCGTTGGTGGCCGCGGCTGTCGTCGGCAAGTCGGGCAGGATCCTGGCGGTGGTCACCGTCGCGCTGGTGTCGCTGGTCGCGCTCGGCTACCTCGGTGCTCAACTCGGCGGCGCCAGACCGGGTCGACCGATCACCCGGGTGGTGGTGGGCGGCGCGATCGCGATGACCGTCACGATGATCGTCGGCAAGCTGTTCGGGGCTGCCGTCAACTAGTCGAGAAGTCGGTACGTGCGTACCGGAAACGAGGAGCCTTCGAACATGAGCCTTCGACCATGAGCCTTCGAACATGAGCGATCGGGCGGATGCCATCGTCATCGGCGCCGGTGTGATCGGGGCGTCCGTCGCCCTGGAGCTCGCTCGTGGTGGCCGATCCGTGATCGTGGTGGACAAGGGCCCCGCCCCCGGCGCCGGATCCACCAGTTCCTCGTCCAGCATCATCCGCTTCAGCTACTCGACACTCGACGCCGTGCTCACCGCGTGGGAATCGGCGGCGCTGTGGGCGGATTGGGCCGGTCACCTGGGTGCGGTCGATCCCGACGGCATGGCCAGGTTCGTGCGCACCGGCATGCTCATCTTCCACACACCGGACAACAACACCACACGGATCGAAGCGCTGTGGGACGAGGTCGGCATCGGCTTCGAACTGCTCGAGGGCGATGCACTGCGCGCCAAGGTGCCGGGGATGGACATCGGCGCCTACTTCCCACCCAAGCGCATCGACGACCCTGCATTCGCGTCGGATGCGACGTCGGAGCTGACTGCGATCTTCGAAGCAGAGTCGGGCTTCATCGACGACCCGATGTTGTCGGCCCACAACCTCGCCCACGCAGCTCGGGTGCACGACGCGCAGTTCCGGTTCCACCAGGAGGTCACGGCGATCGAACGCGGTGATCATGGTCGGGTGAGGGGCGTGCGTGTCGCCGACGGTTCGCTGCTCGAGGCGCCGGTGGTCGTCAACGTGGGTGGTCCGCACTCGGCGACGATCAATCGCCTGGCAGGGGTGGCCGAAGGCATGCGCATCCGGCACCGGCCATTGCGCCAGGAGGTGTTCTCCGTGGCGGCGCCCGAAGGGTTACGTCTCGAAGACGGCTTCCCCGCGGTCGCCGATCTGGACATCGGTCAGTACTTCCGCCCGCAGATCGGTGGCACGTGGCTGCTCGGCGGCACCGAGCCGGGGTGCGATGCGCTGCACTGGATCGACGACCCCGACGACTACGACCCCTATCCCACCGTCGAGCAGTTCGAGGTGTCGATGATGCGGGCGGCGCGTCGGGTGCCCGAGTTCGGCGTGCCCCATCGCCCCGTCGGACTCGCCGCGCTCTACGACGTGGCCGACGACTGGGTGCCGATCTACGACAAGAGCGACCTACCGGGCTTCTTCATGGCGTGCGCGACGAGCGGCAACCAGTTCAAGAACGCACCCCTCGCCGGCAAGTTCATCGCCGCGATCATCGATGCCGAGGCGGCCGGTCGCGACCACGATCACGATCCGGTGCAGTTCACCGGGTCGCGGACCGGGCGGGCGATCAACCTCGGCGCGTTCTCCCGACTCCGCGACCGGGCGGTGACGAGCGGTACCGTGATGGGCTGATGTCGTTCAGGCTGTGTCGTTGAGTCGAGGGGGTTCGATGAAGGTTCGGGTCGAAGCGGGGTTGTGCCACGGCCACCAGAGCTGTGCGATCGCCGCACCGGAGGTGTTCGGGGCCGACGAGTACGGCAACGCCGTCGTGCTCCTCGACGGACCGATTCCGGTGGAGCTCGAAGCCAAGGTTCGCCGGGCGGAGGGCAACTGCCCCGAGCGGGCGATCGTCATCGAGGACTGAGCGTGTGACCACGTTCGAAGTGCGTGCCCCGCGCAAGTGCATGGTGCGCTTCTGAGCAACGTCGTCGTTCATCCGGCAGCCGACGCAACGGTGATGCCGTGGCGCAACGGAGGCGGCAGCACGTCGGAGTTGGTGCGCGTTCCGCTCGACGGCGAGTACGACTGGCGCCTGTCGGTGGCGACGGTCGCCGTCGATGGTCCGTTCTCCGTGTTCGCCGGGTTCGACCGGGTCATCTGGCTGCTGTCGGGGAACGGCATGGACCTCTGCTTCGAGGGCGACGATTCGGTGGTGAGACTCCGCTGCTCGATGAAGCCCTTCACGTTTGCCGGCGAGCGCGCTGTCCGCGCAACGCTCGTGGACGGTTCGACCACGGACCTGAACCTGATGTGGCGCCGCGGGCGCTACGACGTCGCCGCCGCCCGGGTCGACCTCGACGGGGCCGCGTCACTCGGCGAATCGGATGCCCGCTCGGTCGTCTACGTCGCGGCCGGCTCGCTGGTGCTCGGCGACCAGGGCGAGCTGTCTGCCGGCGATGCCGCCGACTGGACGGGAAGGTTGCGCTGTCGCGGGCAGGCGACAGTGCTGCATCACCAACTGGTTCTCCGTCGCCGCTGATCTACCATCAGGCCCATGGTCTCGATCGCAGTGCTGCACCCCACCGACACCTCGCTCGAGGTGACGTGGTCGGATGGCGTGGTGAGCCGCTTCCCCTGGATCTGGCTCCGCGACCACGCTCACGACGACGACACGCTGCACCCGATCACGCAACAGCGCCAGCTGTTCACCGCTCGCGTGCCGAAGGGTCTGCGCGGCCTGTCGTGCGGTGTGGTCGACAACGGGCTCGAGATCACCTGGGACGTGCTCGAACCGATGTCGCAGCTGCCCGTGGATTTCCTCGTCAAGCACCGTCACCCGCGAGCCCCACGCGCTGCGGTCGACGTGCCGATCACACTGTGGAACGCGGCGTCCCTCACGACGCCGACGGTGGAGTACGACACCGTGATGAGCTCCGACGCGGGTGTCGCGCAGTGGCTCGCCAAGACCCTGCAGTACGGCTTCTGCATCGTCGGCGGAACGCCGCCGACCGCGGAGGCGACCGAGTCGCTGATCCGCCGTGTCGGGTACGTGCGGGAGACGATCTTCGGGGGGTTCTGGGAGTTCGAAGCCGATCTCTCGAAGGCCGACACCGCGTACACGACGCTCGAGCTCCGCGGTCACACCGACAGCACCTACAGCCACGATGCGCCGGGTTGTCAGCTGCTGCACTGCCTGCACTTCACGGGTGCCGGCGGGGAGAGCACCATGGTCGACGGCTTTGCGATCGCTCGCCGCATCGAGGCCGATGAACCGGAGCTGTTCGAGGTGCTCAGCAGCGTGACCGTGCCCGGTCAGTACATCGGCGACGGTTCGCACCTGATGGCGGCGCGGCCCGTGTTCCGCCACGATCACACGGGCCGATTGGTGCAGGTGTCGTTCAACAACTACGACCGCGCGCCATTCCTCCTCGACGAGGCCGACATGTTGGCGTTCTACGACGCGATCCGCCTGTTCGACGAGATCGCCAACGAGCCGTCGATGCAGTGGCGCCACGTGCTGAAGCCCGGCGAGGCGATGCTGTTCGACAACTGGCGCGTGCTGCACGGTCGCGCCGCATACCACGGCGTTCGCAAGATGTGCGGCGGCTACCTGAACCGAGAAGACGTCGAGAGCCGCCTCCGCCAACTCGTCTGACCCCGCGTCAACCGGGGTTCGGCTCGAGGTCGGCGCCGACGCTGAGCTCGAGCACGAGACGGGCGCTGGGTTCGTCGACCTCGTCGACCCATGCGCGGGCAGCTTCCCAGGATCGGCCGTGCCCGACGTGGCGCGCGACAAGTCGAGCGCGGCGTACCGATTCGTCGACTCGCAGCAGCCAACGCTCGTCGAGCAGTGGGGCGATCGCGGCCCACCCGCCGCGGGGGAGCAACAGGTAGTTGCCTTCCGTGACCACGAGCGCGGTGGACGTGGTGATCCGGATCGCACCCGCGATGGGTTCTTCGATCTCGCGCACGAAGCGTGGCACGAGCACATCGTGTTCGCGGCGCCGAACCCGTCGGAGCGCGTCGACGAAGCCGTCGACGTCGAACGTCTCCGGCGATCCCTTGCGGTTCGCCGATCCCTGCCGGAGGAGCTCCTCGTTGGCGAAGTGGAAGCCGTCCATCGGCAGTAGCGCCGCACGGTCGCCGAAGTGCGCCACCAGTGCGGCTGCGAGGGTGCTCTTGCCGGAGCCGGGCGGGCCGGCGATCCCCAGGATCCGCCCGCCGCGGTTGACGAGCGCTTCGGCCCGTCCGATCAGTCCGTTCACGACGCCATCGCGCCCGACGGTACCAGCGATGCGCGTCGGGACCGGGAAGCTACCGTGATCGACATGCCGTTGTCGGACCTGCCGTTTTCGGGCGAGTCGGTGGATGAACTCGTCCGGCGTTTCGATCCGTCGGACGCCGCGTTCATCGCGGACCCGTATCCGGTGCTGAACGCGCTGCGCGAGGTCACGCCCGGTTTCGAGAACCCGCTGACGGGGCAGTGGACGATCACCCGGTTCTCCGACGTGCAGGAGACCCTTCGCGATCGGCGATTGGGCCGGGCGTACACGCATCGCTACACGCACGACGAGTTCGGACACGAACGACCCGACCCGCGGTGGGCCAGCTTCCACCAGCACGAGGCCTGGTCGCTGCTGTGCCTCGAGCCGCCGGATCACACCCGCATCCGCCGCTTGGTCGCGAAGGTCTTCACGCCGCGCGCGGTCGCTGCCCTTCGCCCTGCGATCGAGGGCTTCTCCACCGAGTTGTTGGACGTGTGCGAGGCCAAGGGCGAGTTCGAGTTGCTCCGCGACTACGCGATGCCCTACTCCGTCGCGGTGATCTGTTCGATGCTCGGGGTACCGCGTTCGGACACAGAGTTGCTGCTCGACTGGTCGCACGCGATCGTGAAGATGTACGAGCTGTCCACCACCGACGACGTCCGCACCGCGGCGAACAACGCAGCTGCCGAGTACATCGCGTACACCCGCGAACTCATCGGGGAGAAGCGCCGTCGCCCTGACGGCCTGTTGGTGAGCGGGCTGGTGGGCGTCGAGGACGAAGGCGACGTCCTCACCGAGGACGAGATCGTCTCGACCACGATGGTGCTGCTGGAGGCCGGCCACGAGGCGACCGTGAACACCCTCGGCAACGGCACCCGCGCGCTGATGCTGCACCGCGACCAGTGGCGGCGCGTGGTGAACGGCGATGTGGCCGCGAAGGGAGCGGTGGAGGAGATGCTGCGCTGGGATTCGCCATTGCAGCTGTTCGAACGCTGGGTGCTGGACGAGGGCGTGGAGATCGCCGGCCGTGCGCTTGCAGTGGGCGACGAGGTCGCGATGTTGTTCGGTGCTGCCGAGCGCGACGCCCGCCGCTTCGCCGACGCCGACGCGTTCGACGTCGGTCGCGGCGACACGGCGCACATCGGGTTCGGCGGGGGAATCCACTTCTGCGTGGGCGCGCCGCTGGCCCGCCAGGAGCTCGAGGTCTCTTTGGCCGGTCTCGCCGCCAGGTTTCCCGAGCTTGCGCTCGCGCAAGCCCCCGAGTACCAACCCAACTTCGTCATCCGTGGCCTGAAGGGCCTGCACCTGCACGCCTGAGCGCGCATCCGTCCTTCATCGCCTCGGACGGTACGCTCGCCGAATGATCCAGCACGTGGTGATGTTTCGATGGAACGACGGGGTCGACGATGCCCACGTGGCCGCAACAACGGCTGCGCTCACCCGGCTCCCGGGTCTCATTCCCGAGATCGCCGCGTACAGCTGCGGGCGGGATCTCGCCATC
Source organism: Actinomycetota bacterium (assembly GCA_043759015.1). Classification (GTDB taxonomy): domain Bacteria; phylum Actinomycetota; class Acidimicrobiia; order Acidimicrobiales; family Ilumatobacteraceae; genus UBA668. The sequence goes on along the minus strand of JAYVMH010000313.1, from coordinate 15,859 downwards.
GCGGCGCCGAACTTCGACTTTGCCGTGTCGGCGCGATTCCAGACCGTCGAGGATTACGTCACGTACCGGGACCATCCGGAGCATCAGGCGGTGGTGCAGTCGTTGATCGTGCCGTTCGTTGCCGTGCGAGCCGCGGTGCAGTTCGAGGAGTGCTGAGCGCCACATCGAGCCGCCGCAGCACCTCGGCGACTTCCTCCGGTGTGGTCTGCCAACTGGTGACGAAGCGGACGATCCCGGGCGAGATGTCGTAGAACTGCACGTCGCTCGCCAGCAGCGTGGCGGCCACCTTGTCGTGGAGCCGGGCGAAGATGATGTTCGCCTGCGGCTCGGCGAGCATCTCGATGCCCCGCTCGCGGAGACCTCGTGCGAGCTCTGCCGTGGCGGCGTTCGCCTGACGGGCCAACTTCACCCACAGCCCGTCGGACAGGTAGGTGATCAGCTGCGCCGATTGGAACCGCATCTTGCTCGTCACGTGCCCGGCCTGTTTGACGCGGTAGTGCAACTGCTCGCTCACCTCAGGGTCGAAGCTGACGATGGCGTCGGTGCTGACCGCACCGCCCTTGGTCGCGCCCAGTGAGAACACGTCGATGCCGGCTTCGCGTGTAACCGCTGCGGGCGAGCAGTGCAGGCCGGCGATCGCGTTGGCCAGGCGGGCGCCGTCGAGGTGGGTGCGCAGCGAACGTGTGCGGGCGAGCGACGTGATCGCGGTCATCTCCGCGGGCGTGTACACGGTGCCGTAGTCGCTGGGCGAGGTGAGCGACACGACCGCGGGCTGCGACTCGTGGTTGTCGCCCCAGCGCGTGGAGTTGAAGGCCACCTTGAGGTTCTTCGGGTGCAGCTTGAAGTGCTCGCCCGGCAGGCCGTGGAGCACGGCGCCGCCGCCGAGCATCGATGTGGCCCCCGCTTCGCTGCGCAACACGTGGGATGTCTCGTGACACAGGACGCTGCCCCACGGCGGGCACATCGCGGAGAGGGCGAGCGCGTTCGCGGCAGTGCCGCTGGCGACCGGGAACACCGCGACGTCGGGTGCGCCGAACGCCTCGGCGACCACCTCACGGAGCTCTTCGGTCCGGGCATCGCCACCGTACGCCGGTGCCGTGCCCTCGTTTGCCGCCACCAGCGCGGCCAGGATCTGCGGTGCTGCTCCGGCGCTGTTGTCGCTGCGGAGCTCGATCGGGGTCGCCATGACGGCCACTGTATTCGTGTCGCCATTGACAGCGACCCCATCCTCGCGAGCAGACTGCCGAGTGATGCCGAGTCGTCGACACCACAAGCCCTCCTCCCCGACCACGCCGCCGGCGTCGAATCGTTCCGCCCAGAACGCAGGCGGCCCGACGCGCGACCCGGCCGAGATGTTCGCCGCTGCCCTGCGCGAGTCCGAGCAGCGGGACAAGGCCAAGCGCGACAGCGAGCAGGTCAACAAGGATGCCGAGGCGAAGCGCGTCGCCGACGCCGACGCTCTGAAGAACGCGCTCGTCGACGCTCGCCGCGAGCTCGATCGCGCTATCGCCGCGGTCCGGGCCGCCAAGCAATCCGGACGCAGCACCGTCGAGGCCGATGCGGTGTGGAAGGCGGCCAAGGCACGGGTGATCGAGCTCGAGACCGGCGAACGGCCCACATGGGCACCGACTCCTGCCGCTGAGCCCGACCCTGAGCCCGACCCTGAGCCCGACCTGGAACAGATCGACGAATCGACCGGCGCTACGGACGAGCCGGGCTCGACATCACCCGACGAGTGAACGCCAGGACGGGGTTGGTCACCATTCGATGACGGCCCGATCGGCGAACAGCAGCCCTGTTGGCCCAGGACCGGGCAACGTCGCGAGCCAGATCGGGGTGTCGGCGCCCTCCTCGACGGAGCGCTCGGCGTCGTCGCCGCCCATCCGGGTGCGCACCCATCCGGGGCAGCAGGCGTTGACGATGACGCCGGTGCCGTGCAGTTCCTTCGCCAGTTGCAGCGTGAGCATGTTGAGCGCCGCCTTCGACACGCCGTACGCGGGCGCGTTCGCCCACGTCGCCGAGAACGTGCCGGAACGGCTGGACACGTTGACGATCCGACCCCACCGCTGGGCCAGGAGATGGGGGAGGGTGGCGCGAATGAGCCGCCACGGACCGATGGTGTTCACCTCGAACGCATCGCGAAGGTCGTCGTCGGTCATCTCGCTCGGCCGGCGGCCTTCGTCGTGGTGACCGCCTGCGTTGTTGACCACGACGTCGATGTGGCCGGCGATCTGCAGCACGGCAGCCACGGCGCGGTCGATGGACACCGGATCCGTGACGTCGAGCTGCACGGCGAACGCATCGTGGCCGATCTCTTCGGCGGCCGCGGTTGCCTCGTCGAGTCGGCGGGCGCACACGGCGACGCGATGATGCAACGCAGTGAGACCGGTGGCGATCTCGCGGCCGATGCCGCGGTTCGCGCCGGTGACGAGAGCCACTCGTCTCGATGTCATCGCGCGTTCCACATCTCAGGCGATGGCGTAGCGGATGGGCAGTCGCTTGAGCCCGCTGAGGAACGCGTGGCCACACTCGTCGAGGGTGCGGCCCTGGGGGTCGATGTCGATGCTCATCCGCCCACCCTACGAATCCGAGCGGTCGCGTCGCGAGTTCGACGTACCCAGGTAGGCTGTGGGCTTCAGGGTTCTCCTCTTCGGCGGATCCACGTCGAAAAAGGTAGGGCCCCAATGGCCACTGGTACTGTCAAGTTCTTCAACGCCGACAAGGGTTTCGGCTTCATCTCCCGCGAAGAGGGCGCCGACGTGTTCGTGCACTTCTCCCAGATCCAGGGCAGCGGCTACAAGTCGCTCGCCGAGGGCCAGGCCGTCGAGTTCGACGTCGCCCCCGGTCGCAAGGGTGAAGAAGCGCAGAACGTTCGTCCGCTCTGAGCAGCTCCGCAGGGCGGGCCAAACGCGATCGCGAAAAGGCACGCCAGGAAAAGCAGGCCATCAAACGGGCACGCCGACTGGCCGGCCCCGATGATGCGCCGGGCGATGTCATCGAGGAGTCCCGCTCGAACGTGAGAGCGCAGGAAGAGGTGCTGGCCGATCTGGCCCGCCTCCACCAGCGGTTCCACGACGAGCAGGTCGGCTTCGAGGACTTCGAGTCCAGCAAGGCGGCACTGCTCGCCGAGCTCGACGTCTGACACTGCTTGCCTCTCGAGCAACGACACATCACGGACAAACGAGAAAGGGCCCCGCTCGATGCGGGGCCCTTTCGCTTGCGCGTGATGTGGTGGTCAGCGGCCGTACCGGGCGTTGCGCTGACGACCGCGCGGCTGCGAGGCACCGCCCCGAGAGGCGCCGCCACGAGATGCGGGCACGCCACCGGGTACCGTCGCGCGCGGACGACCGGCGGCCGGCTTCGGGCCTGCCGTGCCGGGCTTGCGGCCCGACTTCGCAGGTGTGCGGACGATGGCCATCGGCGTGTGGATCGCTGCCGCCGGGGCGCCGACGAGGGACGTGATCACGCGATGGCCCGGTGAGACGCGAGTGATGATCGGCTCGATCTTGGCTGCGCGGGCGAGCGACTTGACGTCGCCGACCTGGTCGGGGGTCATGATCGTGATTACGACGCCGTCCGAACCGGCACGGGCGGTGCGCCCGCTGCGGTGCAGGTAGGCCTTGTGCTCGGCCGGCGGATCGACGTGCACGACCAACGCGATGTCGTCCACGTGGATGCCGCGGGCGGCGATGTCGGTGGCGACGAGCACCTTGGTACTGCCGGCCATGAACGACTCGAGGTTCCGCTCGCGTGCGTTCTGGGAGAGGTTGCCGTGCAGCTCCACCGCTGGGATGCCCGCCATGGTGAGCTGCTTGGCCAGCTTCTTCGCGCCGTGCTTGGTGCGGGTGAACAGCAGCGAGCGTTCACGGCCGGCAGCGAGCTCGCGGACCACGTTCGGCTTGTCCACCTGGTTGACCGCGAACACGTGGTGGGTCATCGTGTTCACCGGTGCCGTCACAGGGTCCACCGAGTGGATGACCGGCTGGGTGAGGTAGCGCCGCACCAGCACGTCGACACCGTTGTCGAGGGTGGCGGAGAACAGCATCCGCTGCCCGATGGTCGGGGTGGCGTCGAGCAGTCGCTTGACCGACGGCAGGAAGCCGAGGTCGGCCATGTGGTCCGCCTCGTCGAGCACGGTGACCTCGACCGCGGCGAGCGAGCAGTGACGCTGCTGGATGAGGTCTTCCAGCCGCCCGGGGCAGGCGACGACGATGTCGGTGCCGGCGCGCAGCGCGTTGACCTGCGGCCCCTGACCGACGCCGCCGATGATCGTGGTGACCTTCTGGCCCATCGCCCGGGCAAGTGGGGCGATGGCCTCGCAGACCTGGTTGGCCAGCTCGCGCGTGGGCACGAGGATCAGCGCCCGAGGCTTGTTGGGCTGGCGCTTGGTCGTGGCCGCAGCAAGGGCGGCGACGGTGGGTACTGCAAAGGCGATGGTCTTGCCGCTGCCCGTACGGCCGCGGCCGAGCACGTCGCGTCCGGCGAGCGAATCCGGCAGGGTGGCCGTCTGGATCGGGAAGGGCGTGGTGATGCCCTGCGATTCGAGCACCTGCGCGATCGGCGCGGGGACGCCGAGCGCGAGGAAGGAGGGGGTATCGGACATGGGTTCTTTCGTGTTCGTGGTGGCCGCTGATGCATGGCCACTCGCCTCGAAGGCGAACACTCCCATTGGGGGGAGAACCGTGCGCTGAACGCGCTGCACTCGACCGCAGCGCGCCGACGTGGCGCGACTGCAACGTCCATGCTATCGGGAAGTGGCCGTCATCGACGCGAGCAGCGCCTCGGCGGACAACGTCACGATCGAGATCCGATGATCGGCGATGGCGTACGGCACGACGAGCGTGTCGCCGTGCAGGAAGCCTCCGCACGAGTACACGACGTTCGGGACATATCCATCGCGGTCTTCCGGGTCGGGAGTGATCAACGGCCGATCGGTTCGCCCGATCATCTTCCGGGGGTCCTCGAGATCCAGCAGGATCGCGCCGATCGAGTAGGTCCGCATCGCGCCCACGCCGTGGGTGAGCACGATCCAGCCCTTCTCCGTCTCGATGGGCGAGCCGCAGTTCCCGAGTTGCAGCACTTCCCACTCTGCCTCGGGGAGTTGGATGGGCTCGGACTCCTCCCAGCAGTGGATGTCGTCGGAGAAGGCGATGGCATTGGTCTCCCGATCCGAACGCGACAGCGCGGCAAATCGCCCGTCGATCATGCGAGGGAACAGGGCGAAGCCCTTCCCGCCGGCTGCGCTGCCCCCCATCGGCGACATCGTGAACGCCGCGAAGTCGTCGGTCTCCAGCAGCTGCTGGCTGATGTTGGCGCCGTCGAACGCGGTGTAGGTGCCGTAGTACGTGGTGGTGCCATCCGGTCGCGTGAAGTGAACGAATCGGGCATCTTCCATGCCGACGCTCTCCTGCGGGGCGCGCGGCCAGAGCACCCGCTCGGAGAGCCCACGAGTCTCGTCGAATCGAACACCGTAGGACGCCTTGCACAGCTGGCGAAGGTGCTCGATGGTCGTTCTGGTGTGCAAGCGCGACGCGCCATTGGCGCTGAGGTCAGCGATGCACGCCTCCAGCTCCGGGGTGTCGAAGGTTTCGGTGAGCTGGTCGAGCACATACGCAGCGTTCTCGCGGTCGTCGTCCATCCCTGCAAGCTTGGAGTGGAAGACGCTGCGGTGGTGAATGCCGGGAACTTCCGGTGCCTGATGAGGGAACGGCCCGGGCGCGTCGATCGACACCACCCCGTCGTCGGTGACGAAACCGGAGCGGAAGCCGATCGAGGATCGGTGACCCTCCCCGATGCCGCGGACGCTGAGGACGAACGCTGCGCCACCAGGACGTTGCACCGGATGGAGGACCGCGGACGGGTTGCACAGGCTCGCCCCCTCGATTGCATATTCGTGCGTGAACGAGGCGCCGAGGAACAGCGTTCGTGCGTCCGACAGCGGAACGTCGTGGTCGAGACGCGAGTCGACGAGCGAGGCGTGCCTCAGGAACACCTCGTGCAGGTCCGGATGGCGGTCGGCAAAGCGAATCTCGACGTCGCGCATCGCGGCTTCGACGTCGCCGTCGGCGACCCCGAGCACCCGACCGATGACTCCCGCAGCCCGCGACTCGCCCGGGCCCACGTCTTCGCGGCCCGGTAGGAAGAAGCGAATGACGACCCGCGACGGGTCGGGTCGTAGGTGCACTCCGGTCTCCCGGATCAGCGGCGTGGCGGTCACAGTGTGGCGGTCACGTTGTGGCGGCGAACGAGCGCGCGCGCTGCATCGTGGAGATGTACGCGATTGTGGACTCGGCGCCCTGGTTGGCGTTCACGCTGTGATGGGAAAGCCCGTCGTACGCGCCACCCGAGACCGGGTCGTGCATCGCGAGCCCGGCGTCGTTGTCGCCGTTGAACCAACCTGCTGCGGCAGCGATCCCGCGCGTCCACGCCTGGTCACCGGTGACCACGCATGCCCTCCAGCACGCATCCGCCATGGCCGCGACCTCGATCGGTTGCTGGTCGAACTGTGCCTCGAGATCGTTCGGGCCGCGCCCACCCGTGCCGGTCACCGAAAGGTGTCCGTCGCGGGTCTCGTTGACGAGCAGCCAGGCGAGGATGCCGGCCCCGCGTTCGACCGTCCGCGGCTGGGTCAGGTGGTTGCCCGCCACGATCAGCGCTTCGGCGAGGGTGGCGTTCGCATAGCTCAGCCTTCGCTCGGGCCACTGCCACCCTCCCTGGGGCGCCGGCCCGATTGCGTTCACGGTGTCGGTGAGGATCTGGCGCGCCGGACGGCGGTCGGGATGGGCGGTGAAGACCTCGCCGGCCCCGAGCGTCGCGAACGCCATGGACCGAGGCCACGCGGACCTCTGTCGTGTTGCGAGCTCAAAGGCAGCGAGGCAGCGATCCTTCATCACCGGATCGGGGTGCGAGCCGACCGCGGTGCCGAGCGCCCACAGCGCTCTTCCCCACCAGTCACCGGTGGCGCCGTGGTCGGTCCAACGTCCGTCCCGGTCCATCCGGTTCCGGCAGCGACCATCGGGTTCGAGCGACGCGAGCACGAACTCGAGGGCGACGTCGCGGAGTCGGTCCGCCGTCTGATCCTCTGCTTCTCGCAAGCACACGACGGCCATTCGCGCGTTGTCGTCGGTGCAGTACCCGTGCGCCTCCTGGCGGGTGCGACCCAACGCGTGCTCGAAAATCCCGCGCTCGTCGCTGAGGCGATCGAGGTGCGAGAAGAGCCCTCGCTCGCTCATACCGCCGCCCGCTCCGTCGTCATCGACAGTTCGTCGGCGAGCTCAGCGTACTCCTCGGCGATCGCCTCCCAGCTGAATGCATGAGCCGCGCGCCGCGCGGCCGAGCTCATCTTGGCGTGGAGCTTGTCATTGGTGAGCACCGCCCGGATCGCGGTGGCGAGCGCGGTGGGGTCCCCGTGGGGGACGGTCATCACCGCGCCGCTTCGGCGCAGGTCGAGCGCGTGGGGGAACTCGGTTGCGATCACCGGTCGCCCGGCCGCCAATGCATCGACGAGGACGCCCGAGGTCACCTGGTCTCGCGAGTCGTAGGGGAGGATCACGAGGTTCGATGTCGCGACGAATCGCGTCAGATCGTCGACGTTGCGATAGCGCTGGTCGAAGTGGACCATCGAAGCGACGCCCAGCCGTTCGGCCAGCCGTTCGAGCGAATGACGGTATGCGTGGCCATCCATCGCCTGCACCTTGGGGTGGGTGACGCCGGCGATGGTGTAGTCGACCGCGGCGCCGAGATCGGCGAGCTGGGGAAGTGCGGCGATGGCGTGCTCGATGCCCTTTCCGGGTCCCAGTAGGCCCCATGTGAGCAGTTGCGGCTTGCGCTCGGGTCGCCTCGTCGGCTCGCCAGGAGGCAGGGATGTGCCCAGGGTGGCGCCATGGGCGATCGTCGACACGCGGGCGGGGTCGATCGGGTAGAGCGACAGCAGCCGAGCCGCCGCGGTGTCGGTCATCACGACCAGGCGATCCGCGAGGCGATCGATGTCGGCGATCACCGCGGTCTGGTGCGCCGTCGGGTGCAGCGGCACGGTGTGGAGCACGACGATGCTCGGGACCGTCAGCATCCGCAGCAGGTCGAGGACTTCCCGGCCATCCCGGCCGCCGTAGATGCCGAATTCGTGTTGAACGATCGCGACGTCGCCTTGCGACAGCAGCGCTGCGGCCTTGGCGATGCTGGTGACGTCGCCGTTCGACATGCGCCCGGCGACGGGATGATCGGGCGACGTGAGCGTCGGGTGGTCGTCGACACGGACCACGTTGACACGGTGACCGAGGTCGACCAGTCCGCGCTGCAATGCGGCGGCGAAGGTGGCGAGACCGCAGATCTTGGGCGGATATGTGCTGAGCAAGCCGATGCGATGGCGCGGCATGTGCCCTCCTCGATACGAACAGGTCGAGGCGTCGTGCCTGCACGGAGCGACTGGTACATGACCGTCCTGCCCAAGCGAGGCGACTCTTCCCTGGGGGAAGGAGCCATCCTACCTGTCACCGGGTCGATCAGGAGCCGAGGATCCACGATCACGCGGTAGGTTCGCTGAATGGCCGGATCCATCCTCGGCACCCGAGTGGTGCGCACCGAAGACCCCGAACTGCTGATCGGTGCCGCCAGGTACGTCAGCGATCTCGTGCTCGACAACGCCGTCCACGTGGTGTTCGTGCGCAGCGAGCTCGCCCACGCCCGCATCACCGCGGTGCACACGTCCGCGGCGGTGTCGGCCCCTGGCGTCGTCGCGGTGTACACCGCCGCCGACCTCGCCCTTGCGCCCTTCCACGGGATGGCGAAGGTCCACGACCACTTCGCCCGACCGCCGTTGGCCACCGACACGGTGCGATTCGTGGGGGAGGCGATCGTGGCCGTCGTCGCCGAGTCGTACCCCGCGGCCCGCGACGCCGCAGACCTGGTGATCGTCGACTACCACGCGCTGCCCGCAGTGGTGGACCCAGAGGACGCGCTCGCCGAGAACGCCGCGGTACTGTTCGCCGAGCACGGCGACAACGTCGCGATGTCCACCACCGACGCTGCCCAGCCCGGCATCTTCGGCGACGCCGACGTGGTGGTGCGCGGTCGATACGTGAACCAGCGAATGGCGGTCGCGGCGATGGAGCCGCACAACGCTGCGGCCGTGCCCGGCCCCGATGGACACCTCACGTTCTACGGGTCCACCCAGATGCCCCACCTGCTGCAGGGGCTGATGATGCGGTCGCTGCACATGGACAGAGAACACCTGCGCGTCGTCACGCCCCACGTCGGTGGCGGCTTCGGCGGCAAGGCGGGCATGTATCCCGAGCAGCTGGTCGTCGCCGCGGTCGCGCTGCGCCTGCAGCGACCGGCAACATGGACGTCCACCCGCAGCGAGGACATGCTCGCCCTCGCCCACAGCCGCGCGCAGCTGCAGTACGTGGAGCTGGGGTGTCGCAACGACGGCACGTTCACCGGTCTTCGCGTCCGGCTCGTCGGCGATGGTGGCGCGTACCCCGGTCTCGGGGCGTTCCTGCCCGCCGGCACGCGGCGGATGTCGAACGGCACCTACGCGTTCACCGGCATCCAGTTCGACATCGCGGTGGCCGCCACCAACACCACGCCCACCGGTGCGTACCGTGGCGCCGGTCGTCCGGAGGCGACGGCGCTGCTCGAGCGGGTCGTCGACCACGCTGCCCTCACGCTCGGCATGGACCCCATCGAGCTGCGTCGCAAGAACCTGCTCCGCGACGACGTGTTCCCGTTCACCACCCTCACCGGCATGACCTACGACACCGGGGCGTACCGCACCCCGCTCGACGAGGCCGCGCGACTCTCCGGCTACGACGAGCTTCGCCGCGAGCAGGCGGCCCGGCGGGCCACCGGCGATCGGTTGCTGCTCGGCATCGGTGTGTCGGCGTACGTCGAGGTCACCGCAGGCGGCGGCACCAGCGAGTACGGCGCGGTGAAGGTGCACGCCGACGGTTCGGCGACGATGATGGCCGGCACCTCAGCTCACGGGCAGGGGCACCAGACCGCGTTTGCGATGATCGTCAGCAATCAGACCGGCATCCCCGTGAACCGCATCCGGCTCCAGCCCGTGGACACGGACCTCGTGCGCAGCGGTGGGGGAACCGGTGGGTCGCGATCGCTGCAGCTCGGCGGCTCTGCCGTCATGCGGGCGACGGAGGTGATGGTGCGCAAGGCGCGGGATCTCGCCGCTCGCCTGTTGGAGGCCGACCCGGCCGACGTGGTGGTGGACACGGCCACGGGAACCATCGGCGTGGTGGGCGTGCCGGCCCGGGCGCTCACCTGGGGTGAACTGGCGGCGTCGGCCGAGCACGATGCGGAGCTCGTGGATCACAGCGACGGCACCCTCGGCCTCGCCGCCCAGCTGGACTTCGACCAGGGTGCGGCGACGTTCCCGTTCGGTGCCCACATCGCGGTGGTGGAGGTGGACCAGGAGACGGGTCGCACCACCTTGCTCCGCCACATCGCGGTCGACGATTGCGGCACCGTGCTCAACCCCCTGCTCGTCGAGGGTCAGCAGCACGGCGGGGTGGCCGCCGGTGTGAGCCAGACGCTCTACGAGCACGTCCGCTACGACAGCGACGGCAACCCGCTCACCGGGAACTTCATGGACTACGGCATCCCGTCAGCGGCGGAGTTCCCGAGCTTCGAGGTGCACAGCACCCAGACCCCGACCCACCTCAACCCCCTCGGCGCCAAAGGCATCGGCGAAGCGAGCACCATCGGGGCCACCCCGGCCGTACAGAACGCGATCATCGACGCCGTCAGCCACCTCGGCGTGCGCCACATCGACCTGCCCTGCACCAGCCAGCGGGTCTGGCAGGCGATCCGTGATGCGGCGGCAGGCACGCTGCCCGACCCGTGGCGCGAGCCACCGGCTGTGTTTGCCCGCCTCGCCGCCGGGCTGGTGGTCGACGAGGCCGGCCTGCAGGCCGCCGAGGGGATCTGAACGCGCCTACCTACCAGTAGGTCGGCTGGTGTACGCTGGTGGCGATGACCGAGGTCGTAGCTCCGCAGATCACCCGAACCGACTCGCTGAACGATGTCAGGGCCGTCATCCCGGCGTCCTGCTACCAGCGCTCCGTTCCTCGCGCCAGCTGGGCGCTCGCCCAGGCCACGCTCCTGTGGCTGGTGCCGGTCGCCGCGCTGGTGTTCGTCGATTCCTGGTGGCTGGTGGTGCCGTTGTGGGTGCTGGCCGGTCTTGCGGTCTCGGGCTTGTTCGTGCTCGGTCACGACGCCTCGCACGGCGCGCTGTTGGCCTCGCGCCGCGCGAATCGGGTCATCGCTCAGCTCTGCATGGCGCCGAGCGCGCACGTCGAAGCAGCCTGGGATCTGGGTCACAACCGCATCCATCACGGGTACACCACTCGCGAGGGGTTCGACTTCGTGTGGCACCCGCTCACGCCCGCGCAGTACCGCGACCTCGGCGTCGTCGCCCGTGTCCGCCATCGCCTCGAGTGGTCGTTCCTCGGTTCGGGTGCCTACTTCCTGCGCTCGGTCTGGTGGGACAAGATGTGGCGCTACAACGCTCCCGGCAAGCGTCGCAACGCGATCATCCGCGACAAGACCACGCTGACCGCGGCGATGGCGCTCGTGATCGGCGGTGCCGCGACGCTGGGCGCGCTGACGGGCGGCTGGCCGACCGCCGTGTGGCTTCCCGTGAAGCTGTTCGTGGTGCCGTTCCTGCTGTTCGTGCACATCATCGGCTGGACGGTGTACGTGCACCACGTCGCCCCCGACATCCGCTGGTGGCCGCGCAAGGAGTGGACTCAGTTCCGCGGACAGATGGACTCGACGACGATCCTGCAGGTACCGCGGCTGGTGAACCGGCTGTGGTTCTACAACATCTTCGTCCACGTGCCGCACCACGTGGACGCGCGGATCCCGTTCCACCAGCTGCCCGCCGCAGCTGCGGCGATCTCCAGGTCGTACCCGGACACGGTGCGCTCGTCACGCCTGTCGATCCGTTCCTACCTGCGCACGACTCGCGTCTGCAAGCTGTACGACTTCGAGGCGGGCCGCTGGTTGTCGTACCGAGCGGCCCGCCTCGCCTGAAGTCGCGCTGGCTCAGCCGGCGCTGCGGGCGAACCAGGCGCCGCCCGGGCTGGTGACGAAGCCGATCGGCGACATGCAGTCGCTCGGCAGGCTGACCATCGTGTCGAGCTCGGCGTTGCCGGTCCTCGTCGCAGGCGTCGTTGCGGTCGAGACGTTCACCACACCGCTCGCCGTGACACAGCTGACGATCACCTTGAACGCCGCGACCGGGTTGATGCCGGCAACCGCCGGGTTGGCGGTTTCGGTCGGGTCGATGACCAAGCCCTCGACCTCCATGTGGACGCGGCCGTCGGCACGAACATCGAGCTCGCCTTCGCCGATCACCCACGGCAGGCCGCCGCCGTTGATGCCGCGGATGGCACCCTTGGTACCGGTCTGGGATGCCAGCACCGGCATCAGATCGTCCGTGTGGATGAGGTGGCCGTGGTGGCCCTTGCCTTCAGAACCATGGTGCCCGTCGGCGAAGGCCGGCATGGTGGGACAGGCCATGACAGCGGTGAGTGTGATGGCCGCGGCAGCGGCAATTCGGGCGCGGTTGCTCATCGGGAGAGCCTCCTTGTTGGTGGGTTGGAGAACCACCTTTCACCCTTGATCGGCCTTGTGCAATGGGACGATGGTCCTTCCCCGATCGGCGTAGATCCTTTGCGCGCGCAGCGTGTTCAGCCGTCCAATTGGTGAGCCAGCGCCTGCACCGATTCGATGAACTCATCGATCATGTCGAACACGACCTGAGCAGCGGGTTTGGCCACGTTCATGGTGCCCACGATCTGTCCGACGAAGTAGTTGGCCAGCTGCTCGGCGCCACTGCCCGCCCGATAGGCCGCACGGTCGATGCGCGCCCGGGCTTCGCCGACCAGGATCGACTGCAGCGGCATGCTCAACGGTCGTGGATTGGCAGGGTCGTCCCACTCGTCGGTCCATGCTGAGCGAAGTTGGCGTGCGGGCTTGCCGGTGAGCGACCGCGACCGCAACGTGTCGCTCGAGGTCGCGGCAAGGAACTTCTTCTTCACCACCGGATGGGTCTCGGCTTCGTCGGTGGTGAGCCACACCGAGCCGCACCACACGCCCTGTGCGCCGAGTGCCATCGCCGCCGCCATCTGCCGACCGCGCCCGATGCCGCCGGCGCCGAGCACCGGCACGGGCGCGACGGCATCGACGATCTCGGGGACGAGCACCATCGTGCCGATCTCGCCGGTGTGGCCGCCGGCCTCGGCACCTTGGGCGATGATCACGTCGACGCCCGCGTTCACGTGGCGCTGGGCGTGCTGGGCCTTGCCGGCGAGCGCGCCGATCAGTCGACCCTCTTGCTTCACCCGCTCGATCATGTGCTCGGGAGGCGGCCCCAGCGCGTTCACGACCAGCGACGGTCGATGGGCCAGCGCGATGTCCAGCAACGGCTCGGCCTGATTGGCCGAGAACGGCGCTGCGGTACCGCTGAGATCGCCCGACACGCGGCTGCTGCCGCGGTCGTCCTCCGGCAGTTCTGGCACGTCGTACCTCTTCATCAGCTCGGCGACGAACACGCGGTGGGCTTCGGGGATCATCCCGCGGATGTCGGCCAGCGTCATCCCGCCGGCGTCGGAGCCGGCGTACTTGGCCGGCACGATGAGGTCCACGCCGTACGGCAGACCACCGATCTCCTGCTCGATCCAGGCGAGGTCGATCTCCAGCTGCGCGGGCGAGTGGGCGACCGCTCCCAGCACGCCCATGCCACCGGCCTTGGTCACCGCGGCCACCACGTCGCGGCAGTGCGTGAACGCGAGGATCGGTACATCGATGCCGAACATGTCGGTGATCGCAGTCTTCATGCGACGGACACTACGACGTGGCGTCGAATGCGTTCACCCCGGACGTCAGCCGTCGGACCGCCTCGCCGAGCTGCTCGGGCGACAGCGTGGAGTACGAGAAGCGAGCCCTCGAGTCAGGCCGTTGATCGATCGTGAACGCGTTGCCCGGCACGAACGCAACCCCGGCCTCGACCGCGTGCTGCAGCAGGATCTTGGTGTCCGGCACGCGCTCGAACTCGGTCCACAGGAACATGCCACCCTGGGGTCGGTGGAAGCGGATCCGATCGCCGAGCGATTCCTCCAGCGCGTCCGCCAAGGTGTGGCAGCGTTCGCGGTACATGGGCACGATGCGCGCCTTCTGCTCGGTGAGCCACCCTGGCCTGCCGACGAGGTTGGCGAGCAGCATCTGGGAGAACGTCGCGGTGTGGAGGTCGGCGGCCTGCTTGGCGCGGGCCACCCACGACATCACTTCCGGGGGGCCGATCATCCAGCCGACACGGAAGCCGGGAGCCACGATCTTGGAGAACGTGCTCAGGTAGACGACTCGCTCGGTGAAGCTCGCCACCGGGGCGATGGGGTCGCCCTCGAAGCGGATCGATCCGTACGGGTCGTCCTCCACGATCAGCAGCTCGTACTGGTCGGCGAGCGCGGCGAGCAGCTTGCGCCGGGCGAGCGACATCGTGGCGCCGGACGGGTTGTGGAAGTTGGGCACCACGTAGATCAGCTTCGGTCGCAACCCGGCGGCCAGTCGATCGGCGAGCTGCTCGACGCACATGCCGGCGGCGTCGCCGGGGATCACCTCGAAGCGCGGCTCGAACAGCTCCATCGCCTGCACGGCACCCAGGTAGGCGGGCGATTCGGAGACGACGACGTCGCCCGGGTCGATGAGCACCTTGGCCAGCAGGTCGAGCGCTTGTTGCGAGCCGTGGGTGACCACGATCTGGCCGTCCACCGCCACCGGCCTGCCCAGCTCCCCGCTGTAGTGATCGGCGATCCAGCTGCGAAGGTCGATCACACCGTCGGTGGCGGAGTACTGGACCACCCGCGGGCCGTACTCGCCGAGCAACCGGTCCGCCTCGCGCCGCAGGTCGGCGAGCGGGAAGCTGTCGGGCGTGGGCAGCCCGCCGGCGAGCGACAGCATGTCGGGCATCTCGGTGACCTTGAGCAGGTCGCGGATGGCCGACGAACGGAGGCCGTTGGTGCGGGCGGCGAATTGGAACGACATCGGGTGGCACCGTAGTGCGGTCATCACGTGCGTACGTGGTGGTGGCGCTACCCGCTCTGCCGGCGGCGACCGGGCACGTCGGGACGGAAGTCCCTGGTCGCTCACTGCGGGATGGGTGAGTGTGGGAGCGGACGATGACGAGCACCTCTGCCTCCCCGACCACCCCGATGGAACGGCCCCGCTGGAAGGCCGTCGCGCTTCCGTCCGAACACGGCGGTTGGGGCCTGACGCTGGAACCGGTGTTGCTCGGCCTGCTCATCGCGCCCTCGGTCGCCGGGTTGGCGCTGGGCATCGCCGCGTTCGGCGCGTTCCTCGTGCGGACACCGTTGAAGCTCGCGCTCGTCGACGTACGCCGCGAACGGTGGCTCGCACGATCGGCGCTAGCGTTGAGGATCACCGTCGCCGAGTTGGCGTTGATGGGCACGCTCGCTGCCGTCGCAGTCGCCCGTGCCGGGTGGTCGTGGGTGATCCCGGTGGCGCTCGCCGCCCCGTTCGTCGTGGTGCAGTTGATGTTCGACGTGCGCAGCCGAGGGCGTCGGCTCGTACCCGAGTTGTGCGGCGCGGTCGGCATGGCCTCGGTCGTCGCGGTGATGGTGGTCGCAGCCGCCAAGCCGACGACGCTCGCGGCTGCTGCGTGGTTGGTGCTCGCCTCCCGGAGCATCGGCGCGATCCCCTTCGTGAGGGTGCAGATCACGAGGTTGCGTGGCGGCGAAGCCGATGTTCGCGCCAGCGATCTGGCGCAACTGGTCGCGGTGGTGTGCGGCATCGTCGCCGTTGCGGTGCGGCACAGCGTGCTGCT